>JBAXLX010000051.1:0-14965 GCA_037134595.1 Pseudomonadota bacterium | reverse complement strand
GTCAGCGTCTGCGCGCGGTCTTTTGCGCCCGAGGTCAGTTGAAACGTCACCGCAGGTCGGCCCCCATGCGCCCGTGCGGCGCGCGAAAGGAAATCGTGCATCGTGCGCCCGACATCGCGCGCCTCCCACGGCATTTCCGCCTCGATGGCGGCCACATCCTCGCGGGTGCGAAATTGGCTCATGCTTCCCCCTTGGCCTTTGCGGCCTGCCCTTTGATGCGGGGCTTGACGGCACGATGGCGCGAAACGCAAGCTTTGCCAAGTCAGCACCCGGCCCCCCCGGGGCCAGCCCCGGACCCCGGAGTATTGGGACAAAGAGCAAATGCAAGACCACCAGATCGACTTTCGCCCCAATTGCGACGCCTGTGCGGCGCTGTGCTGCGTGATGCTGCCCTTTGATGCGGGTGAGGATTTCGGTTTTGACAAGGCAGGCGGGGTGGTGTGCCGCCATTTGCAAGGCCATGCCTGTTCCATTCACGCCGATCTGGCCGCGAAAGGCTTTGCAGGCTGCCAGCATTACGACTGCTTGGGGGCAGGCCAGCGGGTGATGCAAGAGGTCTTTGCCGGAAAAAGCTGGCGGTCAAACCCCGACCTGTTCGCCCCGATGGAGCAAGCCTTTCGCGCCATGCGCCGCCTGCACGAGGACCACGCGCTTTTGCAAGCCGCAGCGCGATTGCCCCTGACGCCGCAAGAAGAAACCGATCGCACCGCTTTGCTCGCCGATCTGGCCGTGGACCGCGCGCAGACTCAAGACACCCTGTCGGCCTATGAAACCGGCCCCAAACCCCGCGCTGTGCGGGGTTTTCTGGCATCGATTAAAGCGCGGCTGCAGCCCCGTCGGTGAATTGCAACCGTGCAAGGCGGGCGTAAAGCCCACCTTGGGCCACCAATTCGTCATGCGTGCCCGTGGCGACGATTCGCCCCTGATCCAGCACCACGATCCGGTGGGCGCGTTTGACGGTCGCCAAGCGGTGCGCCACGACCAGAACTGTGCGCCCTTGGCTTAAGCTTTCCACCGCACGCTGCACCAAACGCTCGCTTTCGGCATCCAGGGCCGAGGTCGCCTCGTCCAGCAGCAAAACCCGTGCATCGCGCAAAATGGCGCGGGCGATGGCGATGCGCTGGCGTTGGCCGCCTGACAGCATCACACCGCGCTCGCCCAAGAAGGTGTCATAGCCCTGCGGCAGGGCCATGATGAACTCATGTGCTGCGGCGGATTGGGCTGCGGCCTGAACCTCGGCATCGGTGGCCTCGGGCCTGCCAAAGCGGATGTTTTCCCGCGCCGATCCGGCGAAGATCACCGAATCCTGCGGCACCAGCGCGAAGTTCTTGCGAAAGGCATCGCGGTTCATGGCGCGCAGATCGACCCCGTCCAGCAGAATGCGGCCTGAGTCGGGGTCAAAGAAGCGCAACAGCAGTTGAAACACCGTCGACTTGCCCGCACCCGATGGCCCCACCAGCGCCACGGTTTCCCCCGGCTCAATCGTCAGGCTGACCCCATCCAGCGCGGCCGTATCAGGGCGCGAGGGGTAGAAAAAGCGCACATCCTCCAGCACCAACCCGCCGCGCACAGGCTGCGAGGGGGGCAGCGGGCGCGCTGGGTCTTGCACGCTGTCGGTGGCTTGCAAAATCTCGACCAGCCGCTCGGTGGCGCCTGCGGCGCGCTGCACCTCGCCCCAGATATCAGACAAAGCGCCCACGGCACCCGCAACCATGACGGCATAGATCAAGAACTGCACCAATTCGCCCGGGCTCATCACCCCGGTGCGCACATCATGCGCGCCGATCCAAAGCACGCCCACCACACCGGCAAAGGCCAAGAACATCACCACAAAGGTCATGAAGGCCCGCACCCCGATGCGGTTCAGCGCCGAGGTGAAGCCCTTTTCGTTCACCGCCGAAAAGCGCGCGCGCGTCACAAGTTCGTGGGTAAAGGCTTGCACGATCTGCACCGCGCTCAACGCTTCTGACGCAAGGCCGGACGATTGCGCAATCAGGTCTTGATTCTCGCGCGAGGTAGCGCGCAATTTGCGCCCCAAGATTACAATGGGCACCACCGTTGCCGGCACGATCAGCAAGACCAACAGCGTCAGCTTGGTCGAGGTCAGCATCAACAACACCAACCCGCCCACCAGCGTCAGCATATTGCGCAAAGCAACCGAGATCGACGAGCCGATCACCGACAAGATCAAGGTCGTGTCGGTGGTGATGCGGCTAAGCACTTCGCCCGTCATGATCTTTTCGAAATAGGCAGGGCTTAGCCCCATCACCTTGTCAAACAAAGCCCGGCGGATGTCGGCCACAACCCGCTCGCCCAACCGCGTGACAAAGTAATACCGCACCGCAGCGCCCACGGCCATCACCGCCGCCACGGCCATCGCCGCGCCAAAATACTGGTCCAGCAAGGCCGCCTTTTGCACGCCAAACCCGTCAACCACACGGCGCACCGCCATCGGCAGCACCAAACTGACCGAGGCGGTGACAACCAAAGCCACCCCCGCCACCAAGATCATCACCCGATAGGGGGCCAGAAACGGCCGCAACCCCGCCAAAGCGCCAACCCTGCGCGACTTTGCCCGCTCTGCCGTATCCACTTGCGCCATGAAATGCCCCTTACCGGTCTGCACCTTGCCGATCTGCGGCTTGCATCTAAGCGCGGCAGGCGGCCTAGGCAAGGACCCCTTCCAAGCCAGCCCGATTGGTGCTTAATTTGGCCGATGAAACACCTGACCCTTCCGGACGGAACCCGCTTGGCCTATGCCGACCAAGGCCAAGGCACACCGCTGCTGTGCTTGGCGGGCCTGACCCGCACCATGGCCGACTTTACTTATGCCAAGCCCTATCTGACGGGCCGGATCATCCGGATGGATTACCGCGGGCGCGGCGGGTCAAGCTGGACAGGTTCGGCCACCTATAGCGTGCTGCAAGAGGCGCAAGATGCGCTGGCGCTGATGGACCATCTGGGGATCAAGCGGTTTGCGGTCTTGGGCACCTCTCGCGGAGGATTAATCGGGATGCTCTTGGCGCATCTGGCCCCTGAGCGGCTGCTGGGCCTGTGCCTGTGCGACATTGGCCCTGTGGTGGAGCGGGCAGGGCTGGAACGGATCGCGGGTTATATCGGGCGCAATCCGCTCGCGCGCACCTTTGCCGACTATGCCGATGTGCTGGCCAAGACGGCTGTGGGCTTTGCCCATGTCGCGCCCGCCCGCTGGCTGGAAGAGGCGCAAAAGCACGCCAAACCGGCGGCTGACGGGCTGCAAATCACCTATGACCCCGCGCTGCGCGACAGTTTCAACGCCGCGATGGCGGCCCCAAGTGGTGACGCTTGGCCGCTGTTTGACGCTTGCAAGGGCCTGCCCACGGCGGTGATCCGGGGTGCAAACTCGGATCTTCTGAGCCCTGCGACCGTGGCCGAAATGGCCCACCGCCACCCCGGCCTGATCGTGGCCCATGTGCCAGACCGCGCGCATGTGCCGTTCCTAGACGAACCTGAAAGCGTTGCGGCTTTGAGGGCGTTTCAACAGGCCCTGCCATGACCGACATCGCCATGATCACCGCCGCCGCCGCCCGTCTTGCGGGCCACGCCCGCCGCACGCCCTTGCTGAACGCGCCCTTGCTGGACAAAATCGCCGGACGGCGGATTTTTGTGAAGGCCGAGTGTCTGCAATGGACCGGCAGCTTCAAGTTTCGCGGCGCTTGGGCGGCGCTGACGGCGCTGTCGGCGGGTGATCAAAAGCGCGGCGTAATCGCCTATTCATCGGGCAACCATGCCCAGGGCGTGGCTTATGCGGCGGCGTTGCTGGGGGCTCCAGCGGTGATCGTCATGCCACACGACGCGCCCGCGATCAAAATCGCCAACACCCGCGCCTACGGGGCCGAGGTGATCTTATACGACCGCGCCACCCAAGACCGCGATGCGCTGGGGGCTGATCTGGCGGCGCAGCGCGGGCTGACGCTGATCCGCCCCTATGACGAGCCTATGGTGATTGCTGGCCAAGCCAGCGTGGGTTTGGAAATCGCAGACCAAGCGGCAGAGGCGGGGATCGGTGCGGCAGAGGTGATCGTGTGCTGCGGCGGGGGCGGGCTGACGGCAGGGGTGGCGCTGGCGCTTGAAGCCAAAGCCCCCCACCTGCGCGTGCGCCCCGCCGAACCCGCAGGCTTTGACGATACCGCCCTCTCGTTGGCCTTGGGGGTGGTGCAGCGCAATGCGGCGACCAGCGGGTCGATCTGCGATGCGATCGTGACACCCGAGCCGGGCAAAGTGACCTTTCCCATCCTGCAACGGCTGTGCGGGCCGGGGCTGGTGGTCAGCGATGCGCAGGTGCTGCAGGCCATGGCGCTGGCCTTTGCCCATCTGCGCATTGTGGTGGAACCGGGGGGGGCCGTGGCCTTGGCGGCGGCACTTTTCTGCCACGACCTGCCGGAAACCGTGATCTGCACCGCCTCGGGCGGGAATGTCGATGCCGCGATGTTTGGGCGGGCATTGGTGGGATGAATTGTTCTTTTGCACCTATTTGGTCGGCCTATCGGCCATAAACCCCACTCCTTACATAGTAGCGAAACCATGCTCGTCTATCTTTCCGATCTTCGCCTGAACGCCCGCCTGCAAGGCCCCGACACCGCGCCGCCCTTGGTCTTTGCCCATGCCTTGGGCACCAACCAGTCGATATGGGACGGGGTTCTACCCCATCTGACGGGCTACCGATGCCTGACCTATGACCATCGCGGCCATGGCGGGTCAGACGTGCCCGCCGCCCCCTATGCCATGGGCGCGCTGGTGCGCGACGCAGAGCGGTTGATGGACCATGTGGGCATGAAAGACGCGGTGTTCATTGGCGTCTCGCTGGGCGGCTTGGTGGCGCAGGGGCTGGCGGTCAAGCGGCTGGATCTGGTGCGCGGCTTGGTGCTGTCGAACACCGCCGCCAAGATCGGCTCCGCTGCGCTTTGGGCAGAACGGTCAGCGCAGATCAGGGCCCAAGGGCTGGACGCCTATGCCGACAGCGCCCTGCAACGCCAACTTGGGCCCCGCTGGCGCGACAGCCCGCACGCGCCCACCCTGCGCCGCCTGATTACCGGCGCTGACCCCGAAGGCTGGGCCGGCTGTGCCGCAGCCATCGGCGGCACCGATTTTTACACCACCACCGCCAGCCTGCGCCTGCCCGCCTTGGTCATCGCAGGGGCCAACGATGCCACCACCCCGCCCGATCTGGTGCGCGAAACCGCCGAGCTGATCCCCGGCCACCGCTTTCATCTGATGCAAGGCGTGGGCCATTTGCCGATGGTGGAACAGCCCGCAGCCTATGCCGCCCTGATCAAGACCTTTCTGGCCGCGATCGGGCATGTCTGACCTTGCCTTGCGCGGCCAAGGCTGGGAGGGCCGGCTGCCCTCCCAGACCCTCCCGCGAGTATTTGGGCCTCGGTGAAGGGCAAAGACCCGCTTTGCCTTCATCTTGGTGCAAATACTCCGGGGTGAGCCGAAGGCGAGGGGCAGCGCCCCTTTGCGACATTTGGCGTCGGGTTCAGCTATATCTTTCGCGCCCAGCCTTTTAGGCTGCTCAAAACTGGGAGATGCGCCATGAAGCTAAAGGATCTTGAGATTTTCGTCGTAGCCCCTCCGGCCCCCGGTTGGGGCGGGCGCTATTGGATTTTTACGAAGGTCACGACCGATGACGGCATCGTGGGCTACGGCGAATGCTATGCTTCGACCGTGGGGCCCAAGGCGATGATCGCGGTGATCGAAGACGTGTTCGAACGCCATATGCAGGGCGAAAGCCCCGAGAACGTCGAACTGATGTACCGCCGTGTCTATTCTTCGGGCTTCACCCAGCGCCCCGACCCCACGGTGATGGGGGCCTTTTCGGGGCTAGAGATCGCCTGCTGGGATATCTTGGGCAAGGCGCGCAACCGGCCTGTCTGGGCGCTGTTGGGCGGCAAGATGAACCAGCGCGTGCGCTCTTACACCTATCTGTATCCTGAACCGGGCGAAGATGCCGCCGAATTCTGGGTCAACGCCGATATGACCGCCGAGGCGGCGGCGCGCACCGTCAAACAGGGCTTTACCGCCGTCAAATTCGACCCCGCCGGCCCCTATACCATCCGCGGCGGCCATGAACCGGCGATGAGCGATATTTCCCGCTCGGTCGAGTTCTGCAAGAAAATCCGCGAGGCGGTGGGCGACAAGGCCGATCTTTTGTTTGGCACGCATGGCCAGTTCACCACCCCCGGTGCGATCCGCTTGGGGCGCGAGTTGGAACCCTATAACCCGCTGTGGTACGAAGAACCGATCCCGCCGGACAACATTCTGGAATTCGCCGAAGTGGCCCGCCATGTGCGCATCCCCTTGGCCACAGGCGAACGGCTGACCACCAAGACCGAATTTGGCACCCTGTTGCGCGCAGGCGGCGTGAAAATCCTGCAACCCGCCTTGGGGCGCTTGGGCGGCATTATGGAGGCCAAGAAACTGTCCGCCATTGCCGAGATTTTCAACGCCGAAATGGCCCCGCATCTGTATGCAGGCCCCGTGGAATGGGCGGCCAATATCCATCTGGCGGTGTCGATCCCCAACCTGCTCATGGCCGAAACCATCCAGACAGGTGGTGCCTTCCATATGGCGCTGATCAAGCACAGCCTGACATGGGAAGACGGCTATATCCTGCCACCCGAAGCGCCGGGCCTTGGCATCGACTTTGACGAAGACCTCGCCCGTGCGCATGCCTATACCGGCACGGGCCTGCATTTGCAGATGCAAGAGGCGCCCTGCGATTACCGCCACGGCAACCGCTTTGAAGGCGGCGCGCCCGCCCCGTCAAAGTAAGCTTGCCCTGACCCTGCCCGAGTGGCAGGGTCGCCCAAAATCTGGAGGATACGATGACGAAAGTGGCTTTGATCACGGCGGGCGGCTCTGGCATGGGGGCGGCCTCGGCCAAAAGGCTGGCGGCGGATGGGTATAAGGTGGCCATTTTGTCCTCGTCCGGCAAGGGCGAGGCTTTGGCCGCAGAGTTGGGCGGAATCGGGGTGACCGGATCAAACCAAATCCCCGATGATATCAAGCGGCTGGTTGATGGGGCGATGGCGGCTTATGGGCGGATCGATGTGCTGGTGAACTCGGCCGGCCACGGGCCGCGTGCGCCGATTTTAGAGATCACGGATGAGGATTGGCACAAGGGGATGGATATCTACCTGATGCCGATCCTGCGTACCACACGGCTGGTGGCACCTGTCATGGTGGCGCAGGGCGGGGGCAGCATCATCAACATCTCCACCGCTTGGGCCTTTGAACCCTCGGCGATGTTTCCGACCTCGGCGGTGTTTCGGGCAGGCTTGGCCAGCTATACCAAGATTTTTGCTGATGATTACGGCCCCAAAAACGTGCGGATGAACAATATCCTGCCCGGTTGGATCGACAGCCTGCCCGCCACCGAAGCACGCCGCCAATCCGTTCCCATGGGCCGCTATGGCCGCGCGGAAGAAATCGCGGCCACGGTGGCGTTTTTGGCATCGGATGGCGGCGGCTATATCACCGGACAGAACCTGCGGGTGGACGGCGGGATCACGCGGTCGGTCTGACGGGCTTTTCAGAAGTCGAACAACTCGCCCAGCAACCCGCCCTTGCGCTTTTTCTTATAGCGGTCGTCGTCATCATCATCGTCGCGGTACCTTTGGCCTTGCGGCTGCGCCATGGTGAAGGGGGCCACACCGGACGGGGGCGCGGCGGACTGGGGCGCAGCATACGGGGCGGCGCGTTCGATGATCTTGTCCAACTCGCCACGGTCCAGCCAGACACCGCGGCACTTGGGGCAATAGTCAATCTCGACCCCGCTGCGGTCGGTCATCACAAGGGGTTGGCCATCAATCGGGCAAAGCATCTGCATCTCCTGCGTTGTGTGGGTTTCAGATAGGAACGCGCAGCGCCCGTACAAGCCTGCGACATTGAAGAGCGGCGGATTTGCGCTTAATCTATCCATAACCTAACACAACACAGGATGCCCCATGACCACCCCTTACACCCCCCCCAAAGTCTGGACATGGGATCAAGCCAACGGCGGCCAGTTCGCGTCGATCAACCGGCCCATCGCGGGGGCCACGCATGACAAAGACCTGCCGCGCGGCGTGCATCCCTTTCAGCTGTATTCGCTGGCAACGCCCAATGGCGTCAAAGTCACGCTGATGTTTGAAGAGCTGCTTCAGGCGGGCCATGCCGCAGAATATGACGCTTGGCTGATCACCATCGGCAAGGGCGAACAGTTCGGCTCGGGCTTTGTCGAGGTGAACCCCAATTCCAAAATCCCCGCCCTGCTGGACCTAACGGGGGCCCAACCGCTGCGGGTGTTTGAATCCGGCTCGATCCTGATTCACTTGGCCGAGAAATTCGCCGCTTTCCTGCCCGCCTCTGGCCCGATGCGCACCGAGGCGCTGAATTGGCTGATGTGGCAGATGGGGTCGGCCCCCTTCTTGGGCGGCGGGTTTGGGCATTTTTACACCTATGCGCCCGAAAAGATCGAATATGCCATCAACCGCTACGCGATGGAGGTGAAGCGCCAGTTGGATGTGCTCGACCGCCACCTTGCGCAAAACGAGTGGATGGCCGGCGACTACTCCATCGCCGACATGGCGATCTGGCCGTGGTATGGCAATTTGGTTCTGGGGCGCAGCTATCCGCAGGCGGACACGTTCTTGGATGTGGGCCTCTACACCCATGTCAAACGCTGGGCCGATACGATCGCGGCGCGTCCGGCGGTGAAACGCGGGCGGATTGTCAACAAAATCTCGGGCGATCCGTCAGAGCAGATGGCAGAGCGCCACTCGGCCGCGGATTTTGCGGGCCGCGTCTAGGGGCAATACGCGGGCGCGGGACAACCCCGCGCCTTACAGAACAAAACTGGCGGCGGTCAGATCGAACAGGCCGGTCAGCACGATTTCGGTGTCACCCCGTGTCCATCCTGCAATCTGCACCTCAATCATCGTGGTGCCCGATGCGGGATCACGGGTGTAGCGCACTTCTGCGCCGTTGCCGCTAAAGGCCCGCGTGCCGATGAAGCGAAAGGCATCGTCAAGGCCACCCAAGACGGCATCTAGGCCGGATAGGTTCATCACATCTTGGCCCTTTTCGAAGTCTTTAATCGTGTCGCTTCCCGTCCAAGTGCTGTCGGTAAGCCCCGAAAAAACAAAGATATCCGCCCCTTTGCCGCCATAAAGCACATCGGCTTGGGTGCCCCCGATCAACACATCGGTCCCGTCCAACCCCCACAGCGTGTCAGCCCCGCCACCGCCCGCCAAAGTGTTGGCCAAAGCACTGCCGGTGAGCGCATCGGCATAGGCACTGCCAAAAAGATCCTCGAACCCCGAGAAACTTAAACCCGCGCTCTGATCCTCGAAACTGGCTTGGTTGGTGGTCAGGTTGGCCGTCACGCCCGACAGGGCCGACAATTCGTCAAAGCGCAGCATGTCGCGCCCGGCACCGCCCAACAGCGTGTCGTCGCCGTAGCCGATATAGACCACATCCGCCCCCGCCCCCCCGTCCATCCGGTCGCGCCCCTCGCCGCCGCGCAGCGTGTCAAGACCGGCCCCCCCCATCAGGCGGTTGTTGCCATCGCCGCCGTTTAGCGCGTCATTGCCCCCTAAACCCCACAAAACATCGTCGCCGCTGGCCCCAAGAATGACATTCGCGCCGGAATTGCCCATGCCGGTCATCCCGTTCGCACCGCTCAGCGTCAGATTCTCGATCCCCGGGCTCAGTTGGAAACTGGTCTTGGCAAAGACCGTGTCTTGGCCGCCGGCTGTGTCGCTGATCACGGTATCCGAGCGGTCGACATAGTAGCGGTCATCGTCTTTGCCGCCATAAACGCAGCCCATCACCCGCCCGCCTGTCTGATAAAAGGCGCCCCGCCCGTCTCCCAAGACGATGTCGCCCATCACCAATCCGCTGACCCTGACCGTGTCATTGGCGCCGCCCAAAAGGATGTCGCCGTGAATGATGCCCGCCGTGAAGATATTGGCAGATAGGCCAGCCTTTACATCGCCTTCGATATGGCCAGAGTTGCGCAGCGTCAGCGCCCCCTCGACCGCCACGGCCACACCGCTGGCCGAGGCGTTGGCAATGGTGCCCGCATTGGTCAGCGTGACCCCGCCCTGTCCCGAGACCTGCACCGTGCACCCGCTGCCCGCCGTGCTGATGGTGCCCGTGTTGGTGATAACGGCAGCTGAGGTCGGGGTCAGCGTCAGCGCAATGGCTTGCCCTTCCCCCGACCCCAAACCCTGCAAGGTCCCATCATTGCCCAGGTCCAGCGTTGAATAGGGCGCGACTGCCGCCAAAGCCACGCCCTGCCCCCCGCTGACCAAGCCCGCCAAATGCAGCGCAAAAGCGCCCGCAAAGCTGCCCGAAATCGCGGCCAGATGGATGGCGCTTGTCACCGCCGAACCGCCCGCAGCGATGGTCACGCTGGTTGCACTGGCCGCGTTCACCACCAAGGCACTCGCCGTCGCCGCGCTTAAATCGCCATAAGACACCAGTTTAGCGGTGCCGTTCAGTTCCACAGCCGGGCCCAGCGCGGCAAAGACCGACCCGCTTGATGCGACAAAGCCAAACTCACCGGCCGACAGGACCTGACCCGACTGCGTATCGGTCGCAATCACAAAGGACGCCATGTGTTTACCCTTACGGCTTGCCGTTCCCCGGGCGCTGACCCCGTGTCGGGTGTGACAGGCAAGCCTTAGCAAATCGTTGATACCCGCCGCCTATCGACGGCCAACTGGTGGCAATTTGCCTCAACTTGGCGTAACCGGCGCACCAAAACGGCGGCACCGTGCGATTGCGACCCTTGCCGGGTTTGCCTTGCCCTGCCACTTGGGTTGGCCTGCGCCGTGACACCTGCCCACCAGCCGTTACAACACGAAACTGGCGGCTGTCAGGTCGAACAGGCCGGTCAGAACAATCTGAAGATCGTCCTTGACGGATCCGCCCAGACGCACTTCGATCAATGTGGTGCCACTCGCCTCGACGCGTTGATAGCGCACCTCGGCCCCGCTGGCGCTGAAGGCCTGCGTCCCAATAAAGCGAAAGGCATTGTCAAGGCCGCCCAGCACGGCATCGATGGGGGCAAAGTAGATCACATCCAGACCTTTTTCAAAGTCTTTGATCGTATCACGGGCCGTCATCATACTGTCTGCCGCCGCCGAAAACACAAAAACATCGGCCCCTTTGCCACCGTAAAGGACATCTGCCTGCGTGCCGCCCGTCAAGGTATCTGCGCCCTCCCCCCCTGAGAGCATGTCCGCCCCGCCACCGCCCATAAAGCTATTGGCCAAAGCATTGCCGGTCAAAGCATCGGCATAGGGGGTGCCGAGGATATCCTCAAACCCAAAGACGGTTAACATCTCGTCTTGATCCATAAAACTGGCCTTGCTGGTGGTTAGGTTGGCGGTCACGCCCGCAAGACCGCTCACCGTGTCAAATCGCAACATATCGCGTCCCGCACCGCCCCAGAGCGTGTCGTTGCCATAGCTCACATAGACGGTGTCCGTTCCCGGGCCGCCGTCCAGCCAGTCGCTTCCCTCACCGCTGCGCAAGGTATCATTGCCGGCCCCGCCCATCAGGCGGTTGTTTCCCTCGCCTGCGTTCAGATCGTCATTGCCGCCCAAGCCCCACAAAATATCATCACCTGTGTCCCCCAAGATCACATTTGTCCCCGCATTGCCCGTGCCCACCAGGCCGACCGGCCCCAGAAGCACCAGCTTTTCCAACCCAGCGCTCAGCCGAAAACTGGCAGAGGCATAGACCACATCCGCCCCCCCCGTCGTGTCGCTGATAGCGGTGTCGGACCGATCGACATGGTAGATGTCATCGCCAAACCCGCCATAGACCGTGTTCATCACCCGCCCGCCGGTTTGCCAAAAGACGTTGGACCCATCGCCCAAAATCACATCGCCCATGACCACACCACTGATGCGCACCGTGTCGGCATAGCCGCTCAGCTTGATATCGCCGTGCAAGGTGCCCGCGTTGTAAATATCGGCCGCACCGTCCTTGACACTTACCCCACCCTCGATCCGGCCCGAATTGCGCAGCGCCAAGCTGCCCGTGACATCAATCGCGGCCTGAGACGTCGAGGCGTTCACGATGTCGCCGGTGTTGGTCAGCGTCACCCCGCCCCATTGGCTGTCGACTTTGATTGTGGCGCCCGTGCCCGCCGTGCTGATCATGCCAGTGTTGCTGATCACTGCGTTTGACCCTTGGGTCAGCGTCAGCGCGATGGCATGGCCTGCGGCAAAGCCGAGGCCCTGCAAAGTGCCGTCATTGCCGATATTGATCGTGGAAAATGCGCTCGCCGCCGTCAGGTTCACCCCCTGCCCGCCGCTGACCATACCCGACAAATGCAGCGCAAAGGGGCCCGAAAAACTGCCCGATATCGCGGCCAGATCAATCCCGCTGGTCACGACAGATCCGGTGTCGGTAATGGTGACGCTGGTCGAACCGGCGGCGTTCAACACCAAGGCGCTGGCCGTTGAGGCGGCCAAGGCCCCGTAAGACACCAGCGAGGCCGTGCCGTTGAGAACAACAGCCGATCCGACCGGTGCCATGATCGACCCATTGGCCGCCACAAAGCCGAACTCGCCTGACAATAGGCCCTGACCCGACTGCGTGTCGGTCGTCACCACAAAAGACGCCATGTTTACCCCACACCACAGCACCCCCCCGGGCGCTGACCCAAGGTCAACTTTGGCACCAAGCCCCTAGCAAATGGTTGACAAGCCCTCGCCCTTGCGCGCCATCTTCCGGCAATTTGACTTAACTTGGCGCAATCACACGCAGCAGGGCAGATCCGCCCAAGTCGCCCGCATCACGTCACATCCGGCCAAATTACGTCGGTTTAAGACTTGCACCGCGCGCCACTTCAGGCAAAATCCGACAGAGCCGGAACGATGGCGTCGTTCCAAGGGATCGCCCTGCTGCTTGCGCCATCTGCGCTGTCGTCCTGTACGCCGGGACCTTTTGGGGTCTGCATGACTGGCCCCTCAGTTGAGGTCTGTTATGACGAACCGTCCAGAACACTACCGTTTCCACCAAGGCGACCGCGTGCTGCCCTTTGCGTCCGAGGAATATGATGCGCGCTTGGAGGGCCTGCGCGAGTTGATGGAGATGCAGGGGATCGACGCCTGCGTCTTCACCTCGATGCATTCGATCGCTTATTACTCGGGCTTTCTTTATTGCTCCTTCGGGCGGCCCTACGGCTTGGTCGTCACGCCCACGCAATCGGTGACAATCAGCGCGGGGATTGACGCAGGCCAACCGTGGCGGCGTTGCCACGGCGACAATATCACCTACACCGATTGGGCACGCGACAATTACTGGCGCGCCGTGCGCTCTGTCACCGGCGAGGGCCGGGTGATCGGCTGCGAGGCGGATCACTTGACGCTGGTGCAGTCTGAAAAGCTCAACGCGTTCCTGAAGCCGTCGCGCGGGGTGGATATCTCGAAAGGTGCGATGGAGCAGCGGATGATGAAATCCGCCGCCGAAATCGCCCTGATCCGCCACGGTGCGGCGGTGGCCGATGTGGGCGGCTTTGCCATTCGTGATGCGGTGAAAGAAGGTTTGCGCGAAATTGACATCGCCATGGCGGGGCGCGATGCGATGGAGCTGGAAATCGCCAAGCGCTTCCCCGATGCCGAATACCGTGACACTTGGGTCTGGTTCCAATCGGGCATCAACACCGACGGCGCGCATAACCCCGTGACGGGCCGCAAGCTCAAACGCGGCGATATCTTGTCGCTCAACACCTTCCCAATGATCTCGGGCTATTACACGGCGCTGGAACGCACGATGTTCGTGCAAGAGGCCGACACCGCCTCGCGCCGGATCTGGGATATTAACGTGGCGGCGCACGAATACGGGATGTCGCTGTTGGTGCCGGGTGCCAAATGTTCCGAGGTGACGGCCAAGCTCAACACCTTCTTTGAAGAGCATCAGGTGCTGCAATACCGCACCTTTGGCTATGGCCATTCTTTCGGCGTTCTGTCGCACTATTACGGCCGCGAAGCAGGGCTTGAGCTGCGCGAAGATATCGACACGGTGCTGGAACCGGGCATGGTGATTTCGATGGAACCGATGTTGACCATTCCGCAAGGTCACCCCGGTGCTGGCGGCTACCGCGAGCATGATATCTTGATCATCACCGAAGATGGCAACGAGGATATCACCAAATATCCCTATGGGCCGGACTTCAACATCGTCGGCTGATAGCCCGCGCAGGGCCCCTGATTTTTCGCAGAAAAATCGTTGGGGCCCTGCATCACGATTTTTCTGCGAAAAATCACCCCACCAACGCGCTGTGGGCCGTAATGTTTATCGACGAATTTTCGCAGAAAATTCGTCTCGCGATTTTTCAGCGAAAAATCTCGCTGGCATCACCCCGCGCAGCGCATTTCCCACCCAAAGCCGCACATGTGGCAAATCACGGGCAAGCAAAACCTCTTCGGCCACTCCCAACTCTGCGCGCAAAACGCCCGGCAGCACCCCGCTGGCCAAGGGAGGCGTGCGCATACCAGCACCGCGATCAAAAAAAACTGTCGTAATTGTACCCTCACAGACTTCGCCGCGCTCGTTCAGAAAAATCACCTCGTCCAAGCCTGTCGGCAAAGCCGCGCGCGCCGCGTCATACACCGCCCGCCGCGTGGTTTTGTGGCGCAGCCAAGGGTCGGCACTGTTCAGCCTGTCGCTTGCCAGTCCCACGCGCCATTCCGCCGTTGCGGGGGGCAAAGGTGCCGTTTCCAGCGCCATGTTTCCCGCGCCATCCAGAGTCACGCGCAACCGCAGCGCCTGTGCGGGCAGCCCCGTCAAAACCGCGCGCAAATCGACAGGCTCTGCCCAGCCCAAAGCCGCTGCCGACCGCACCAACCGCGCCTGATGCAGCGCCAAACGAGGGCAGTTCGCCCCGTCCCACAGCAGCGTTTCGATCAGTTTCAGCCCGGGT
>JBAXLX010000050.1:0-14972 GCA_037134595.1 Pseudomonadota bacterium | reverse complement strand
AATGTTCAAACTGCTCCACAGCGAAACCGGTTTTGTCCATGTCTGCGGGCATCGCGGCAATTCCATTGCCGCGCCGGAAAACACCCTCGCCGCCCTGACCGCCACGCGCGACTGTGGCGGCACCAGTGCCGAGATTGATGTCGTGCTCACCTTGGACGGCGAATTGGTGCTGCTGCATGACGATTTTCTGGACCGCACCACCAATGGCAAGGGTCTGGCCTCGCGCGCCACTTTGGCGCAGATGCGCGAACTGGATGCAGGCGGCTGGTTCAGCCCCGCTTTTGCGGGCGAGCAAGTGCCCACCTTGGCCCAAGCCGTGGCCCATGCCGCCGCGATTGGCTTGGGTTTGGTGGTGGAAATCAAGGAATTCCAAAACCTTGAGGGCACCTATGCCCGCATCGCCGACCTGGTGGACACCACCGATATTCTCGACCATGCGATCTTTATCTCGTTTGACCACACGGTCCTTAAAACGCTCAAAGACCGTATCCCCGCCGTGCGCACCGAAGGCATCCTGCACGCCCGCCATGTTGATCCGGTGGGCCTTGCCCGCGCCGCGCGGTTGGATTCCGTGTCGGTCGAACATGGGATGTTTCGCGCCGAAGACGGGCATTCCCTGCACGCCGCAGGCATCGCGGTGCGCCACCATTTCCAGCGGCCCCAGACCTATGCGCTTTATGACGCTGCAGGTCTTGATCTGATGGCCGGCGCGGTCGAGCTGCTTGCCTCTGGCGCGGTGGATACCATTTCGGGCGATGATGTGACCTGGTTGGCCGATCTGGCGCGCAAGGCTGGAAAGCTTGCGGTCTAACATAAGGCTCGCCAGCCCCTATCCTTGCGGGATGGGGTCTGGCGGGGGCAGGGGGCTGGCGCGCACGGCGTTGCGCATGATGGTGTACGTGGCCGAGCCCATGACCAAAAAGCCGCCCACAACTGTGGCCCAAGTCGGCACTTCGCCGTAAATCGCCCAGCCGATGGCGGCCATCATAATCAGCCGCAAATACCCCAAGGGTGCCACGGCAGAGGCACGGCCGATGCGGATTGCAGCGGTGTAAAGCCAGTTTCCGGCGGTAAAGATCACCCCCATGATCAACAGGATCATCGCCTCATACCACGTGGGGGCGACCCACACCCAGATTGCCACGGGTGCAGACAGGGTGGCCACCACCAGACCCTGCCAGAACAAAACCGTGATCGTGGTATCATGCCGCGAGCCCATGCGAATGGCGATCATGCTGGCCGCTCCGCCCACCGATCCGGCGAGGGCGAGCAGCGCATAGACATCAAAGCCCGCGCCAAAGGGACGGATCATAATCGCAACCCCGCCAAATCCCACCGCCGCCGCCAACCAGCGCCGCCACCCAATCGGTTCGCGCAGCAAGGTGGCGGCAAAGGCGGTGGCGATCAGCACCTCGGCCATGCTGATCGCCGTGGCATCGGCCAAAGGGATATGGATGATCGACGTCAGCCCGCAAAACATCGAGCCTATCGCCAGAACCCCGCGCGTCAGATGCAAGCTAAGCCCCGTGGGGTGCAAAATCACCTGCCGCGCGGCCCAATACTGCGGCGCCATCAAGATCAGCGCCATAACCTGACGGATCAAGATCACCTGCGGCACGGCGATATGGCCGCTGATCATCCGCATGAAAACCGACATAGCGCTGAACACGCCAAAAGCCGCGATCATCAAGACCGAGGCATAAAGATCAGCCGTCATTCCAGCCAAGGGTGTGCGAAATCGAGAAAAGGTCAAGAACGGCACTCCAAATACGCATTTCAAAGGCGAACATAGCTGCGCATGGCAAAGCTTTCGTAGCATTTCCGCAGGATCTTCGTGAAGATAGCATGATCATTGCACCTGCCCCCCCAAAAGCCCCTCGCAGGCAAGGGCACGGCCGGCCCGTTCTTCAATTCCAAACCCGGCCCCTTTCATCTTGGCAAAAATACTCCGGAGGGGCGCGGGGAGGCTGGCCTCCCCGCTGGGCTGGGCGCAACGCGTCCATCCGTAGACGTAATTGGGCGCCATAGGCCATTCTATGCCGCAAGTTGCAGAGGTTTTTGAACGTGGGTGCGGTAGGGTCCACGAGTTCGCAATCCCGGCCAAGACTCAAACAAGGAATCACGCCCGTGCTACGTCAAATTTGTCTCGCGATCCTTTTGATCGCCGCGCCCGTCGGCGTGTTTGCGGCTTGGGAAATCTGGATGGTCCCCGCCCCCCAACAGGCCAGCGCGCCCAATGCCTTGGGGGATATGGGTGCTTTCAAAACCATCGTCACCGATGTTCAGGCCCTCACCGCCAAGGGCGATCTTGCGGCCGCTGCCACCCGCATCACCGATCTGGAGACCGCTTGGGATGACGCCGAAGACAGGCTGCGCCCCTTGGATGAGGCGCAGTGGGGCGGTGTGGATGGCAAGATTGACACGGCGCTGAAAGCCCTGCGCGCCACAGCCCCTCAAGCCGCCAGCGTGACCGAGGCTTTGGCCGCCCTGCAAACCGCGCTGGACGATCCCGGTGCTGCGGTGGGAACCGGCGGAGTGCAGGTGGTGTCGGGCATTGCCGTAACAGATGCCGGCGGGCACCCCATTTCCTGCGAGGTGATGTTAAGCGAACTGGCCAGCCAACTGGCGCTGAAGCCCAATCTCGATGCCGCAGCCTTGCAAACCAAGGCTTTAGAGCGGTGCAATGCCGATGATGACGCCCATGCCGACGCCTTTTCGGCGCAGGCTTTGGCGTTGCTGCGTTAAGGAAATGACCATGACACCGATGTATAACCGCGTCCCCAAAGTCACCGCTGACTTCTGGATCATCAAACTGCTCGCCGTCACCATGGGCGAAACTGCGGCCGATTATTTGGCCGTCAACCTTGGGCTGGGGCTCACTGCCACGTCGCTTGTGATGTCTGCCGTGCTGGCCGTGGCTTTGGCGGTGCAATTCGCGCAAAAGCGCTATGTGCCTTGGGCCTATTGGCTGGCCGTTGTGCTGATTTCGGTTGTCGGCACTTTGGTGACCGACAATCTGGTCGACACCTTTGGCGTGCGGCTGATCACCACGACTTGGGCCTTTGCGCTGGCTTTGGCTGTCACCTTTGCGGTTTGGTTTGCCTCTGAACGCACCCTTTCTATCCATGCGATCTTCACCACACGGCGCGAGGCGTTTTATTGGCTGGCGATCTTGTTCACCTTCGCCTTGGGCACGGCGGCGGGTGATCTGGTGTCAGAGCAGTTTGGTCTGGGTTATCTGGCGACCGGAGTTTTGTTTGGCATGATCATCGCCTCGTTGGCCTTTGGCTATGCTGTGCTGGGGCTGGACCCGATCTTGGGCTTTTGGCTGGTCTATATCCTGACCCGGCCTTTGGGCGCATCGATCGGTGACTTTATGTCGCAGCCGGGGGAATACGGCGGGATGGGGTTAGGCACGATCGTGACCTCGGCCCTGTTCTTGGGCACGATCCTTCTGGTGGTCACCTATCAAAGCCTAACCCACAACGGCACCGAGCAGACAGGCTGAACGCGCGGGGGTTAGGCCCCCGCGGCTTTCAGCGCCTTTGCCAAGTCTTCTGACTGCTCGCACGCACCGCACAGCGCCTGAAGCTTGGCCAAGTTCGCCTTGGCCTCCTCCAGCTTGCCGGTCGTGATGAACAACTCGCCTTGATATTCCAACGCGCCCAGATGGTTGGGGTTGATCGACAGCACGGTCAGATAGGCGGCATTGCTGTCGTCCAACTGGCCCAGCTTGCGATAGGTAAAGCCCAGCAGGTTCCACGCATCGGCATTCTTTGCATCGGCCGTGGTCAGGGCGATCAGGTTTGGCAGGGCAGCGGCGAAATTGCCTTCGTCGACCATCGCCTTGGCTTCGTCATAGCTCGCGGCGGTTGTCGAGGCCGCACTTGAGCCGTCCGATGTGCCCGCTGCCGAGGCAGGCAGGGCCACTAAAGACGACAGGGCCAAAAGTCCGGCCAGAAAACCGCTTAGAATATAGGTCATTTTGGTGCTCCGTTTTGGGAATGTGATCATTCTACGCTTTGGCTTAGACTTTCCGTCGTAACACTTGCGTGAAAAACTACGCCAAACCCTCTGCCCGCAGCACTTGGCCGATCGAAGTAGCGCATTTGTCCACGATTTCCGTCAGTTCCGCGTCCGAGCAATTGTAGGGCGGCGATAGAATGACGATATCACCATTCACCCCGTCAACATTGCCGCCGACCGGATAGCAGATCAGCCCGTTTTCCATCGCCTGCGCGCGCACTTTCAGGTGCAACTGGCGCGCAGCCTCAAACGGCGTCTTAGAACCCTTATCCGCCACCAATTCGGCGCAGATAAAATGGCCGCGTCCGCGAATGTCGCCGATCGCCTCTATCCCCGCCAGCGCATCCGCCATCCAGCCCTTGATCCGGTCGCCGTTCGCCGCCACCCGCGCCAGCAAGCCCTCGCGCGCGATGATCTTTTGCACGGCAACCCCTGCAGCACAGGCGGCGGTGTGGCCGGTGAAGGTGTGGCCCGTGCCAAAAGCGCCGTCCTTGGCGCGGATCACCTCCCACACCTTGGTGGTGCAAATCGCAGCACCCAGCGGCACATAGCCGGCGGCCAGCCCTTTGGCGACGGACATGATATCAGGCTCGACCCCGTCAAACTGCAAAGCGCGCCATGTGCCCGTGCGCCCCGCGCCGCACATCACCTCGTCCGAGATCATCAGCACGCCGTATTTGGTGCAAATCTCGCGCACGAGCTTGGCGTAGCCATCGGGGGCGGGCACGCAGCCACCAGCCGCCCCCACCACGGGTTCAAAGACAAAGGCTGCGATGGTCTGCGGCCCTTCGCGCAGAATGGCCGCCTCCAGCTCTGCCGCGCAAGCGGCCCCGACCGTGGCCGCATCTGCCCCCGCTACGGGCCGATAGGCATTGGCGGGCGACAGTTTGATCGACGGGATAAAGGCCCCCTCATAAGCCGCCGTGCGTTCGGCAAAGCCCGAAAGACCCAATGCACCAAGCGTGTTGCCATGCCACGACCGCTGCCGCGAGATGAACTTGCGCCGCGATTTTTCGCCGTTGGCGGTGTGGTATTGCAACGCGATTTTCAAACAGCTTTCCACCGCTTCCGACCCGCTGGTGACATAGACCATTTCGCGCAAAGTCCCGCCACAAGAGGCGCGGATGATCTCGGTCAGGTCTTCCAGCGCGTCGGTGGTGAAATTGTAGCGGTAGGCGTGGGCGATGTCAGACATCTGCGCGGCCACGGCGGCGTTCACCTCGTCATGGGCATGGCCCAAGCAATAGACCGCAGGCCCGCCCGACCCGTCTATGTAAGCCTTGCCGGTGGCATCCCACAGATAACTGCCCTTGGCGCGCACCACGCGGGGCAGGTCTACGGTGGATTTCAGCGGTTCGGGCGATGTGGCGGCCATGGTAAACTCCATCTTTGCCGCACTGTGTCAGCGGTGAGGGCTTACAGCAAGGCCCCCACCGCCTAGAACCGCGCCGAGCGGATCACTTGGGCATCGGTGACGTTGATCAAGCCGATATGCCGTTCGACCACGCCAAAGGCGGCGTCCAGCAGCGCTTCCAGCCGTTCGGGGGCGATCAGGCAGATCACGGCGACCATGCCCGCACGGCCAATCTGGCCATCGGCACTCCACCGGCCGGATTGGCCGGCACCCCCCAAGACGGGCAGCACGCTGAAGCCCTTGACGCCCGCCGTTGTCAATGCGGCCGTCAAACGGCCTTCCATCGGCGCTTCGATCAGAATTTCCACCCGCTTGGCGGTATAAGTCTGCATGGCTTAGCCCCCTAGGATAGCTTCGGCGACAGCGATGTAAGCCGGAATGCCAAAGACCAGATTGAACGGAAAGGTTATGCCCAAAGACAGGGTCAAGGCCACCGATGGGTTCGCCTCGGGCAAGGCCACGCGCATCGCGGCAGGCACGGCGATGTAACTGGCTGACGCCGCCAGCACCATCATCAGCACCGTCCCCCCCAAGGACAGGCCCAAAAGCAGCGCCGCCCCAAGCCCCGCCGCCGCCCCAACCATCGGCATCACCACCCCAAAGGCCACCAGCCCCGCCCCGATAATCCCCCGCGCGCCGCGCAAACCGCGCCCTGCCACCAGCCCCATATCCAGCAAAAACAGGCACAAGACCCCCTGCCACGGGGCCACCACAAAGGCCTCGACCTTGGCCATACCCTCTGGGCCGGTGATCATCCCGATGGCAAAGGCCCCAACCAGCAGCACAATCGACCCATTGAGCAATATCTCGCGCCACAGGCCCGGTTCCGCCCGCCGCCCTTGGCCTGAGCGTGAGGCGAGCCACAAGGCTGTGATAATCGCAGGGCTTTCCATCGCGGCGGATACGGCAACCATATAGCCCTCAGCCTCGATCCCGCGCAGGGCCAAAATGCCGCTGGCCGTGGCAAAGGTCACGATAGAGATCGACCCGTAATGCGCCGCCACCGCCGCCGCCTCGACCGCTGACAGGCGCGAAACCACGCGCAGCAGGCCAAAGGCCACGATCGGCAACACAAACGACAGGGCAATCCCGATCGCCAAAGCCGCCAAAACCTGCCCGTCAATCCCGCTTTTGCTGACCGCAACGCCGCCTTTAAAGCCAATCGCAAACAGCAAATACAGCGCCATGGTCTTCGCCGCCGCCTCTGGCACGCTTAGATCAGAGCGCAGCAAAGCGGCAAGGCCACCTAAGGCAAAGCTTAGGATCATGGGCGTCAGCAGGTTCTGGCCTGCCAAGGTTAGCATCGAGTCCATCCGTCACCTCGCAATGTGATGCGAGATAAGGGGCCTGCGGCCTATTTCAAGCCTGCCCAATCATGCCCTTACACCGGCACAAAGCCGTCCTTGGCCGGATCAAACTGTTCCAGCGCGCCTTCGCCTGTGTTGTTCCACAGGCCATGCAGCGTCAGCATATCGTCTTCCAAAGCCGCGCGCACAAAGGGGAAGGTCATCAGATTTTCCAAAGACACCCGAACCGCCTGCTTTTCCAAAGCCGCGATCCGCTCGTCTTGGGGCAGGTCTTTGACCCGCTCAAAGCCCGGGCGCAGAATATCCATCCAGCGGCCAACGAAGGACGACTTTTCTTCCAGCTGCGGCGCAAGACCGCAGCACATGTCATGGCACCCCTTGACCCCGCCGCAGTTGGAATGGCCCAGCACGACGATATGCGCCACTTTCAGCGAGGTGACTGCATATTCCACCGCAGCCGAGGTTCCGTGATATTCCCCGTCGGGGTTAAAGGGCGGCACCAGATTGGCCACGTTGCGGTGGATGAAAAACTCCCCCTCATCCGCGCCAAAGATCGAGGTGACATGCACCCGGCTGTCGCAGCACGAAATCACCATAGCCCGCGGATGCTGACCGCTTTCGGCCAAACGCCGGTACCACGCGCGGTTGTCTTGATAGGTCGTGGCACGCCAGCCTTGAAAGCGGGCGACCAGATAAGACGGCAGGGGGCGGGCGTGATCCATGAAAGGCTCCTTCTTTGATCGCCGACCATAGGTTGCAATTGCAGCAAATTCGAGAGGAATCGTAGCGATAAACCGGCAGCATAACGGCCCTGCGGCAAGGGTTTGTTTAACTTCTCGGCCCACACTGGCTTTGGGTGAAGTGGGAGTGTGGAAATGTCGCAAGACAAAGTGGTGGCTTTGCGCCCCAAGGATCAGGTGTGCCAAGACGTCAAGCCGATCGCAACGATCTGTCACAACCTTGGGCCTGTGACGGCTCAAAAGGTCGTGACCCGCGCCTTGGGCGAGATATCGCAAACCGTGGCGGCCTTGGCCGATCAGGTCAAGGCGCATGATTTGGCCGAGATGCGCCGCCCTTTGCGCCGGCTGCAAAGGATGAGCGAAAGTTTGGGTCTGGTCACGCTGGGCCTGATTGCGGTGGATTTGACAATCTGTATCGACAGTCAGGATGTGACGGCTTTTGCCGCCGTCTGGGCAAGGCTTTTGCGCGTCGCCGATATGGCCTTGGTTCAGGGGCACAACCCTTTGGGCCTGACGCAGGGCTAGGCGTGCCAAACCGTTGCGCAGGCTTTGATGCGCAACGCCCTTGCGGGGCGCAAAGGAACGGCTAGGCTGCGGGCGCAGGAGATCACCATGACCCAACCCCGTTTTGCCGACCCCGATACCGCATTTCGCAGCCTGACCTTGGTGAGCGCTGACGACTGGCCCGCTTTGCGCGATAGCCACCCCGCCAAAGACTGGCTGGTCGCCACGGGGTTCGAGGCGGGCTTGGGTGAGTTGCGCCTTATTGCGGGGCCTCAGGGTGTCGCCTCGGCCATCGCGGGCTTGGGCACGGCCAAAGCCCGCGCGCGGCTGCGCTTTGGGGTGGCGAAAGCCGTAGCGGGGCTTCCTGCGGGCAACTGGGCGCTGGACGGCGCGCTTTCGCCGGCGCTGCGCGATGAAACGGTGCTGGCGTGGTTGTTGCAATCGTACCGATTCGACCGCTACCGCAGTACAAAGAAAACCGATCAACCCCTGCTGCGCCTGCCAGAGGGGGCCGATGGCCCCCGCCTGCTGGCCATGGCGCAGGCAGAGTTTCTGACCCGCGATCTGGTCAACACCCCCGCCGCTGACATGGGCCCCGCCGAGCTTGAGGCGGCGTTTGTCAACCTCGCCCAATCCTTTGGCGCGACCACCACCGTGATCAGGGGCGATGACCTGCTCACGCAAAACTTTCCCATGGTCCATGCCGTCGGCCGCGCCTCGCCCCGTGCGCCGCGCATTATGGATATGCGCTGGGGCAGCCTTGGCCCCAAGCTGACGCTGGTGGGCAAGGGGGTGTGCTTTGATACGGGGGGGCTGAATATCAAACCCTCGTCGGGCATGAATTTGATGAAGAAAGACATGGGCGGTGCGGCAACAGTGCTGGGGCTTGCCCATATGATCATGGCGCTTGGCCTGCCCGTTCAGTTGCGCGTCATTGTGCCCGCAGTCGAAAACGCCATCTCGGGCAACGCGCTGCGGCCCAAAGACATCCTCACCTCGCGCAAGGGCCTGACGGTCGAGGTGAACGACACCGACGCCGAAGGCCGTCTTGTTTTGGGTGACGCGCTGGCTTGGGCCGAAGAAGACCCCGCTGACATGATTATTTCCATGGCCACCCTGACGGGGGCAGCCCGTATCGCCGTTGGCCCCGACCTTGCCCCTTATTACTGCAACGACCCCGCCGTGGTCGCCGCCCTAGAAGCGGGGGCCGCAGCGGCCTTTGATCCGGTCTGGCGGCTGCCCTTTCATGATGCCTACGAATCCATCATCGAACCGGGCATCGCCGATCTTGATAACGCGCCGGGCTGGGGTTTTGCAGGCTCGGCCACAGCCGCGCTATTCCTGCGCCGCTTTGTGACCAACCCGCGCTATTTGCATTTCGACATCTACGCCCACACGCCCTCTGACCTGCCCGCCCGCCCCAAGGGCGGGGTCGGCCAAGGTGCCCGCGCCGTCTTTGCCGCCCTGCCCGCGATCTTGGGCCTGTGAATGGACCGCCGCCTAACCCCTGCCACAGCCCGAATCGCCCATATCTCGCTGCAAGGCCAGATCGACGCCCCCGCCTTTACCGCTGGTGAGACGCAGCAAATCGCCGCCCCCTTGGTCGACCTGCTGCGCAGCCCCTATGGGCCGCGCGAGCGTCAGCTGTGGCTGGGCGAGGACTTTACCGTCATCGACCGCGATCAAGCCCACGCCTTTGGCTTTGCCGCCAAAGACGGCTATTGCGGCTGGCTGCCCGACGGCGTGCTGGAACAGGCCCCCCCCGCCACGCATTGGGTGGCGTCAACCGGCACGCATCTTTATGCCCAGCCCAAGGCCAGTTCGCAAAACCTCAGCGCCTTGCCCATGGGGGCGCGGGTGGCGGTGCTGGATCAGGTCGGCACCTATGCCCAAACCACACAGGGCTTTGTGCCCGCAGCCCATCTGCTGCCCTTGGGCACTTTCCTGAGCGATCCGGTCTGTGTGGCTGAAATGTTCCTGCACAGCCCCTATCTGTGGGGTGGCAATTCGCGCGCGGGCTTAGATTGCTCGGGCCTTGCCCAAATCGCTTATCTCGCCTGCGGCATGGATCTGCCTGCCGATTCGGACCTGCAAGAAACCGCAGGGCGCGTGGTGCAAGGCGATTTCCAGCGCGGCGATCTGTTGTTCTGGAAAGGCCACGTCGCCTTGGCGGTTGACAGCCAGCGCCTGATCCATGCCAACGGTCACACTATGTCGGTGGCCTACGAAACCATCGCCGATGCCATCGCCCGAATCCAACAGGCCGACGGTGCCCCGTTGCGCAGCCACCGCCGCCTTTAATCGACCAAACGCACCGCCTTCGGCTCTAGCACGCGCAGCACTTGGGCCAGATCATGGCCACGGCGCAAAATGCGCCCATCCATCGCCACAACCGAAAACATCCCCTGCTTGGCCCGCATCGCCGGGCGCTTTTCCACGCGGTACAGCGGCACTTCCGCCGTGCGCCGAAAGATCGCAAAGACCGCCACCTCGCGCAGGGTCGAGATGGCGTAATCGCGCCACTCTCCGGCTGCCACCATCCGGCCATACAGCGAAAAGATCACACCAAATTCACGCCGATCAAAGCACACCTGCTCTGGCGGGCGCTCGGCAGGTGCGAAGGGAGGGGTCACCAATTGGCTCATGTCACAAGTCTATCGCGCAAATGTCACAAATCAAGCCCAAGCTTGCGCTTTCATCTTGGCCCAAATACTCACCTTGCACCGCTGCCACCACGCCGCGCTTCCAGATCTAGCGCGCCAAAACCCCCGGGGCGAGTGTGACAATCCCCGTCTCTTTGCCGCGCCAGTTGGTTTGCACCGCATTCAGGCGCTTTTTGGCATAGGGATGGTTGGCATCGAGCGCCCCCAACCGCACCAGCAACGCCGCCATCACCGCATCCGAGGCGCGGTAGCCGCCATCCACGATCTTGATCGCGATGCCCCGCTTAAGCTGCGGCAGAATGGCGATGTGTACCGCCTCTGCCCCGCCTTTGATCGTCACCTTGCCATCCGTCGCCCGCATCAATTCCGTGTCAGTGCCCGTATCCCCCGCCACCAGTTCAGGAAACTGCGCCATAGCGCGGGTCAGGCGGTGCATGGCGCGGTCGAGCGTATCACCGCCGCCCGTGGCCCCCGCAAACCGCCCCATCGCCCGCGCAAGCCCGTGAACCGAGGTGGCGAAATTGGGGGCAGAGCAGCCGTCCACGCCCCAGCCGGGACTGTTTTCGCCGGTCGTTTCTTCAAAGGCCGCTTTGACCATCACCTGCAAGGGGTGGTCGTGTTCGACATAATCCGCGTGGCCCTTGATATGCCGGTTCATCGTGAGAAAGCCCGAATGCTTGCCCGAGCAGTTGTTGTGGTACTGGCAAGGCCGTTCGTTGGCGCGGATCAGGCGGTCGCGCTCGACCCGATCTGAGGGCTCATGCGATCCGCAGCGCAGATCGGCTTCCCCCATGCCCAGACCGTGCAGCCACGATTCGGCCATCTTGACGTGCAGCGCCTGCCCGTGGTGGCTGGCGCAGGCAAAGGCCAGATGCGCCTCTGTCAGGCCCGCAGCATCGGCGGCCCCGCTTTCCACCAAGGGCAGCGCCTGAATCATCTTGCACGACGAGCGCGGGAAGATCACCTGATCGGGGTTGCCCCACGCCTCGACAATCGCGCCTTTTTCGTCGCAAATCACGGCATGACCCGCGTGATAGCTTTCCAAAAGCCCGCCGCGCCATGTTTGCACCATGGTCAGTGCCTGTTGGTTCATCATCTTCGGTCCCTTCCTTTTGGTCTTGGCGAAAAACTGCCCATGGGGCTTTCGCAAAAGTCCTGTTATCGGTTAAAGATGGGATATGGGATGAAGATATCCCATGCCATTTAAAAAAGCTGCTGAAAACGGCACAGGTGTGGTGAAAGACTATTGGAGGCTGACACGATGCTAAATCTGACACTGCGTGGCGTGCTAGGTCTTGCTGTGGTGCTTGTCGCTTTGGCCCAAGGTCTTGCGCCTATTTTTGCGCAAACCGCAACGACGGACAATCTGGTCGCCGCGAAAACCGCGTGGAGCGTTTTTGCCGACGGAACCCCCAAAGAATGCTGGGGCGTGTCCAAGCCCAAAAAGACGGTCAACACCCGTGACGGTAAAGAAGTGTCGGTCAAGCGCAGCGATATTTTGTTGTTCGTCACGTTCCGTTCCGGTCAAGTCGGCGGCGAGACGTCTTTTGCCGGCGGTTATCCCTTTGCCCAAGGGTCTACCGTTGAACTGGTGATCGACGATCAAACCTTCCAGATGACGACCCGCGGCGAATACGCTTGGGCCATGACCCCGGAAGATGATGTCAAACTTCTGGCCGCGATGCAAAAAGGCGCCAAGGCCACCTTGACCGCCCATTCCGCCAAAGGCACCCAGACCCAAGACACGTTCAGCCTGTCAGGCTTCACCGCCGCCATGACCGAAGCCGCAAGTCAGTGCAAATAAACCACCTTTTGGGTGTGTGTTTTGTGGCATTGGTCACGCCGGGCCTGTTAAAAACGCCGGGCCGACCGTGGTGTTTTGCACCAACCGCCGCTATACGGACGGATGAACCCGCGAGACGCTTTGCATGACACCCGCCACCGCCCCCATCACCCAAGACGTTTTGACCCTGCCGCGCAAGCTGGCCGAAGGGGGTAAAACCAACATCATCGGCCTGACGCGCGACCAACTGCGCGCCGCGCTGATCGCGGCCGGAACGCCCGAACATCAAGCCAAAATGCGCGTGGGGCAGGTGTGGCAATGGGTCTATTACTGGGGCCTGCGCGACTTTATGGCGATGAGCAATCTGGCCAAAGACTACCGCACGCTTTTGGCCGAAAACTTCACCGTTGAGCTGCCCGAGGTTGTCACCCGCCAAATCTCGGCCGATGGCACGCGCAAATATCTGGTGCGCATCGCAGGCGGGCACGAGGTTGAGGTGGTCTATATCCCCGAAACCGACCGCGGCACCTTGTGCATCTCCTCGCAAGTGGGCTGCACGCTGACCTGCAGCTTTTGTCACACCGGCACGCAAAAACTGGTGCGCAATCTGACCGCGTCAGAAATTGTCGGCCAAGTCATGCTGGCGCGCGATGATCTGGGCGAATGGCCGGTCAAAGGCCAACCCAAGCCCGAGGTGCGGCGGGTGTCAAACGTGGTCCTGATGGGCATGGACGAGCCGCTCTATAACTTTGAAAACGTCCGCGATGCGATGAAGATCGTCATGGATGACGAAGGCATAGGCTTAGGCCGCCGCCGGATCACCTTGTCGACCAGCGGCGTTGTGCCCGAAATCGCCCGCACCGCGACCGAGATTGGCTGCCTTTTGGCCGTGTCCTTCCACGCCACCACCGACGAGGTGCGCGACAAGCTGGTGCCGATCAACAAAAAGTGGAACATCGCCACCCTGCTCGATGCCCTGCGCGCCTATCCCGGCCTGTCCAATTCCGAACGTATCACCTTTGAATATGTCATGCTTGACGGTGTGAACGACACCAAAGAAGACGCCCACCGCTTGGTCGACCTGTTGCGCGGCATTCCGGCCAAGGTGAATCTGATCCCCTTCAACGAATGGCCGGGCGCGCCCTATAAACGCTCGTCCGGCAACCGGATTCACGCTTTTGCCGACATCATCCACAACGCGGGCTACGCCTCTCCCATCCGCACCCCGCGCGGCGAGGATATCATGGCCGCCTGCGGGCAGTTGAAATCGGCCACCGAAAAGCAGCGCAAATCCGCGCTCAAGGCAGCATCGGCCGCCGAATAGGCTTTCGTGCGGGCGCTAAAGCGTCCACAAGGGGTAGGCGCGGGCCAGCCCCGGTTCCTTACAGCGGAAGCTGCATCTTGCGATCTGCCGTCCCTCTGGCCTTGTTCATAGGCCTTTGAATGATCCCTGACACCCACACAGATCAGTCCCGTCAGGACAGTGCCCGCGCTTGGGTTGTGAAACTCGCGCGCTACCGCGAGCCGTCGATGTGGCGCAGCCTGTTTGAACTGGCGGTGACGCTGGGGCCCTTTGCGCTTTTGTGGGCGTTGGCTTGGGCGGCGCTGGATGTGTCGGCTTGGCTATCGGTGGCGATTGCCGTGGTGAACGGCGGGTTCTTGGTGCGGATCTTTATCATCCAGCACGATCTGGGCCATGCGTCCTATTTCGGCAACCGCACCGCCGCCGATTGGCTGGGCCGCGCTTTGGGGGTTCTAACCCTGACGCCCTATGATGTCTGGCGGCGCACCCATGCGATCCACCACGCGCATCACGGCAACCTTGATCACCGCGGCATCGGCGATGTGCTGACCCTGACGGTGGATGAATACCGCGCCCGCAATGCTTGGGGGCGGTTGATGTACCGGCTGTACCGCCATCCCTTGGTGCTGTTCGTGCTGGGGCCAAGCTATTTGTTCATCGTGCAAAACCGTCTGCCCGTGGGGCTGATGTCTTCGGGCTGGCGCTATTGGATCTCGGCCATGGGCACCAACGCGTTTATCGTGATGATCGTCAGTCTGATTCTATGGCTGGATGGGCTTATGCCGCTGTTGTTGATCTATATCCCCACCTCGGTGATCGGGGCGACGATCGGGGTTTGGCTGTTTTATGTGCAGCACCAGTTTGAACAGACCCATTGGGCCACAGCGCCCGACTGGCAAATTCACGACGCAGCGCTGGAAGGGTCGTCGCACTACAAACTGCCGCGCCCTTTGCAGTGGATGACCGGCAACATCGGCATCCACCATGTGCATCACCTGTACAGCCGCATCCCGTTTTACCGCCTGCCCGAGGTGCTGGCCGATCAGCCCGCGCTGGCGCAGGCGCAAAAGCTGACCGTCCGGCAAAGCCTGTCTTGCGTGAAGCTGAAGCTTTGGGATGAAAAGACCAAGCGCTTGCTGAGCTTTCGGCAAATGACCCGTCTTTACGGCCCGACCTGATCATTTTCATACTTGCCCAAATATCCATAAAGCAACGCCTGATCCAAGATCGGC
>JBAXLX010000049.1:0-15064 GCA_037134595.1 Pseudomonadota bacterium | reverse complement strand
CTGGAAGCGCCGCTGCGTCAGATCGCTGAAAACGCAGGTGTTGACGGGGCTGTCGTGGCTGGCAAAGTGCGCGAAAGCAACGATCCGACCTTTGGTTTCAACGCGCAGACCGAAGAATATGGTGACATGTTCGCTTTCGGTGTGATCGATCCGGCCAAAGTGGTTCGCACCGCGCTGGAAGACGCAGCCTCGATCGCCTCGCTTTTGATCACCACCGAAGCCATGATTGCGGATCGTCAAGAGCCCAAGGGCAATGGCGGCGGCGGCCAAGGCGGCGGCATGGGCGGCATGGGCGGCATGGACGGCATGATGTAATCTGCCCCAAAGGCAGATCGAAAAGGGCGCCCGTTTGGGCGCCCTTTTTGTTTCTACCTTGGGCTGCGACTTGGAGCGCACCTGTTTTGGTTAAAGGTGTTTCACCAGCCGAAACAGCCTGTGCCCCGTCTCGGCATCAAAGCGCGTCACACCTGTTGGGACAAATCCCTGCCGTGCCCAAAATGCATGGCCGCGCGTGTTGGCCTGCAGCACCCCCAGATACAGGCGCGGGCTGGGGTGGGCGAGGGTTTGGATATGCGCTGTAAAGGCCGCCCCATGCCCTTGGCCCCGCGCCGAGGGCGCAAGGATCATCAGGCCCAGATAGGCGTCTTCGGGTTGGGGAAAGCCAAAAGACAGTTCAGCCACGCCGGACAGGTGGTCATCTAAGAACAGCCCCAAACGGTGCGAGCGTGCCGGATCGCAGTTGGGCGGGCAGGCGGTAAAGACCTCGTCCACCTGCGCGTCGTCGGGGTCGTGGCCCAGCCAAAGCTGGTAGTAGTCGGCTGCCTGCGCCAGCAAGGCGGCCACGGCGGCGCGGTCATGCAGCGGGTCAAGCGGGCGGATCAGTCTTTGGGGCATGGGGTCGTGCGTCTTGGGGCCTTGATCGGGCGGTTTGGGGATATACAGGGTGCAGGGTCGCCCATCATCGGATCAAACGCTCCAGCGGATCATAGGTCAGCCCTTCGCCCCAAGCGACTTGCGCCAGACTGTCTGGCTTGAAGCGGATTTTGCCATTTTGCAGATCACTTTGGGGGAAAAAGCGTCGCTCTGTCACCACTCGTGCGGGATCGCGCCAGTCGGGGGTGAGGGCGCCTCCCGTGATGGTGCAGTGAAAGAAAACCTCGACCTGATGAAAGCCGCTGGCAGGGTCGTGAAATTCGTTGATCAGGGCGGGGGCACCCACGCTGACCTGCAGGCCGGTTTCCTCAAACACTTCGCGCTTCAGATTGTCGGGCAAAGAGGCCCCAGCCTCGACCCCGCCACCCGGCGCGCACCACAGATCAGACCGGCCATCTGGAAAGGCATTGACCAGCAACACGGCATTGTCCTGCAAGATCAGGGCGCGGGCAGCCAAGCGGGGGGTTTTTGGTGTCATGCGCCAAGGCTAAAGCTTGGCGCATGAATGTCCAGCCCTTAGGCGGGAAGGGCTGACCCTTGTGGGTTGCGGCCAGACCACAGCAGGTACAGCGAGCCCATCAGAATAAGGGCAACACCCGCCCAGATATTGCCCTCTGGCCAGTACCGAAAGGCCAGACCATAGATCAGAATGTTGCTGATCAGTTTCAGATCGTCGAACGGCTGCACAAAGGCCGCATCGCTTGCGGCATAGGCCCATGTCAGCAGGTATTGCGCGGCCATCATGATAATGCCGCCGGCCAGCAACCAAGCCAAGATTTGCAGGCTGGGCAGTTCAAACCCCGCCTGCAGCGACAGGCCCGCGTTGATGGGCGTCAGCAACACCAAAAGCCACAGCGTCACCGTGGGGGCCTGTTCGGTGCGCGTCAGCACCTTTGTCATCAGTGACGAGGCCGCCCACAAAACGGCGGCGGCCACCGGATAGACCATGGCCGCCGTCAGCCCCGTTGTCCACAAGTCGGCCACAATGCTGGCCCCGCCCAGCCCCACAGCCGCGGCAATCCAGCGCGGCGGAGTGACGGTTTCGCCCAAGAACACCTTGGCCCCGATCAGCACGAAAATCGGCGAGGTCATCACCAAAGCCATCACCTGCCAGATCGGCGTGCCCGAGGCGAGGCTCATCACAAAGGCCTGCACCCCCAAGGCCGACAAGATCACGCGGACCCCATGCAAAACCGGGCGGCGCGTGCGCAGTTTGCCCAACCCCTCGCGCAGCACAAAGGGCAGCGAAAAGGCGGTGGCAATGGCATATTGCCAGAAGGTGTCAGATTGCGGCTTAAAGCCCAATGGGGCGGTTATGACAAACGTAATGGCATTGGCTGCGGCAAAACATAGGCCCGCCAGCACCATAAAGGCTGCGCCTTTCAGAAGGTTGGTCTGATTCATGGGTGTCTCCTTACGACCACATAAATCAGGGGGATATGCGTCATCGACCCCCCTAGCGGACGGTTTATGGCGCATTCTCTTTCATCCGGACTATACCGTCGGCTCCGGAGTGACACCGGATCTGCTGACCCTTCAAAACCGAAGGCGCTCGCGGGCTATACCGCCGGTGGGGAATTGCACCCCGCCCTGAGAATACCGGGAACAGCCCCGGCGGGCTGGACATATCCTGATGCCGCGCGGGCGACAAGGTGCACGGGTGCGGTGCATCTGTGCGCACAGGCAGGGCAGTCAGGCCATGCCTGCGTGCCGCTTGCCAAGGCACAAGCCGCAGGCTATCAATTATCCAACCGCATAATAAGGCCCGCCCCCGTGTCTGTCGACCGCAAAGCCTATCACCGCGAGGCCGAAGATACCCGCCGTCAGGCGCTGATCACCGCCACCTTGGCGCTGGTGGCCGAAGGCGGGGCGCAGGCGGCTACGGTGCGCGCCATTGCCCAAAAGGCGGGTGTGACAGCCGGTTTGATCCGGCATTATTTCCAAGGCAAGGACCAGTTGATCGCCGCCGCCTATGGCCATCTGATGACCCGCATGACGGCCGACAGTGCGGCTGACCTGAGCAAAGCCCCCCATGATCCAACGGCCCGTCTGGCGGCCTTTGTCGCCGCAGCGCTCAGCCCGCCCGTGGTGGATGGGCAGGCGCTGATCCTGTGGGCGACATTCTTGCAAGAAACCCACCGCGATCCGGCCATGCGCCAGACCCATGCGCAAACCTACCTTGCCTTTCGCGACCAGTTGCAAAGCCTGATCGAAGACCTACCCGCGCCGATCAAGTCGCAAGACCCCCGCCGCCTTGCCATCGCCTGCAACGCCGTGATTGACGGCTTGTGGATGGAAGGCTGCGCCCTGCCTGAGGCTTTCGCTATAGGCGAACTGGTGGATATCGGCCTGCGCGCGGTGGGTTCCATCTTGGGGACTGATCTTTCAGGGCAAGGGCTGCGCACCCTTGCCCGGACGAGCGATGCAAACAGGGAAGTGAAGACATGAAATACGCGGCAGTTACCGACCGTCTGGCGGGTCTTGGCGGGGCAAAATGGGAGGTTCACGCCAAAGCCAAGGCGATGATCGCCGCTGGCCAAGACGTGCTCTTGCTGACCATCGGCGAGCCTGACGTGCCCCCCCCACCCGCGCTGATCGCCACCGCCAAAGCCGCGATGGACGCGGGCCGCTACGCCTATTCCAACGGGCGCGGCGAACCGGCCCTGCTCGCAGCCCTCTCAGCCCGCTACACCGCGCGTCGGGGTCGCCCGATCAGCACCCAACAATTCATGGCCTTTCCGGGCACCCAGACCGCGCTTTACGGTGTGTTGATGGGGTTGGTGGGCCAGGGCGACGAGGTGCTGGTGGGCGATCCGATGTATGCCACCTACGAAGGCGTCATCATGGCACCCGGCGCCAAAGTGGTGCCGGTACCGCTGCGCCCCGAACACGGCTTTCGCATGCAAGCCGCCGATGTCGAGGCCCGCATCACTCCGGCCAGCCGTGTGCTGATGCTGAATACCCCGCACAACCCCACCGGTGCGGTACTTTCCGCCGAAGATATCCTCGCCCTAGGCCGTGTCGCCAAAGCGCATGACCTGTGGATTGTCTGCGATGAGGTCTATGAAGAACTGATCTTCGCCGATGGCAAATTTGCCTCGCCGCTCGATGTGGCCGATCTGGCTGAACGCTCGATTGCGGTATCGTCCATCTCCAAATCCCACGCCGCACCGGGCTTTCGATCGGGCTGGGCTGTCGGGCCGGAAGAGTTTGTCGCAGCCCTGCTGCCCGTGGCCGAAACGATGCTGTTTGGCAACCAACCCTTCATCGCCGATATGACCGCCCAAGCCGTGGCCAAACCGTCCGAGGTCGCGCGCGGCATGGCCGAACGCTTCGCCCGCCGCGCCCGTCTGATCAAACAAGCACTGCATGGCCAAAACGCGCTGCATGTGCACCAACCCGAGGCGGGGATGTTCTCGGTGGTCGACATCCGCGCCACGGGCTTAAGCGGGGAAGTCTTCGCCCGCCGCCTGCTGGAGGAAGAAAACGTCGCCGTCATGCCGGGCGAAAGCTTTGGCCCTGCGCTGAACGGCTGGCTGCGCCTAAGCCTGACGCGGTCGGATGACGAACTGACCGAGGCCTGCCGCCGCATCGCAGCCTTTGCCGCCCGTCAGTTGACAGGTGCCAAATGAGAACGGTGGGAGAGCGTCTTGTCGAAGGCCTCGCCGCACGCGGGGTGCGCGTGGTCTTTGGTATTCCGGGGGTGCATACGGTCGAACTGTACCGCGGCCTGTCGGGTTCACCCATCCGCCATGTCACAGCACGCCACGAACAAGGCTGCGCCTTTATGGCCGATGGCTATGCCCGTGTGAGCGGCCAGCCGGGGGTGGCCTTTGTCATCACAGGCCCCGGCCTGACCAATGCGCTGACCGCCATGGCGCAAAGCCGCGAGGATTCGGTGCCGGTGCTGGTGATATCAGGCGTCAACCGGCGCGACAGTCTGGGGCGCGGCTTGGGCCGGTTGCACGAATTGCCCGACCAAGGCGCATTGGTGCGCGCGCTGTGCCCCTCGCGCCAGATCACGGGGCCACAGGACGTGGGCCCCACGCTGGACTGGGCCTTTGCACTGCTCACCACAGGCCGCCCCGGTCCGGTGCATATCGAAGTGCCCACGGATGTCATGCCCATGCCCTGCGACGCCCTGCCCGAACCGTCCGCCCCGCAGCCCAAGGCCCTGCCACAGGCCCAAGCCTTGGCCACAGCCGCAGCTATGCTCAACGCCGCAAAGCGCCCCGTGATCTTGGCAGGCGGCGGCGTGCGAGGCCAAGAGGCCCATCTGACAGCCCTCGCCCAGCGGCTGAACGCGCCGGTGATCCAAACCACCAACGCCCGCGGCATGATGCACGGCCACCCGCTTTGCATCCCCGCTTCGCCCAGCCTTCTCCCCGTTCGCGCCCTGATCGCCGCATCGGACCAGATCCTCGCCATTGGCACCGAGATCGGCCAGACCGACTATGACATGTATGCCGATGACGGCATGCCATCCTTGGCCGCAATGATCCGCATCGACATCGACGCCGACCAACTGGCCCGCCACCCCGCAGCCCTCACGTTGCAAGGCGATGCCGGAGCCACAATGGCGGCCCTCTTGCCGCACCTCACCCAAAAACCCGCCCACAGCACCCAAGCGGCCCATGACACCCGCACCGCCGCCCGCGCCGCCTTGGCCGATCTGTCAGCCACCATGCCTGCCCAGCTGGAGATGGTCGAGGCGATCCGCTCTGCCCTTCCCCAAGCCCTGATCGTGGGCGACAGCACCCAGCCCGTCTATGCGGCCAACCTGTATTACGACCACGACCGCGCCGGCGGCTGGTTCAACGCCGCCACCGGCTTTGGCGCGCTGGGCTTTGGCCCGGGCGCTGCGGTGGGCGCTGCGGTGGCTGCGCCCGAAAGCCAAGTTGTCTGCCTGATCGGCGACGGTGGTCTGCAATTCTCGCCGGGCGAGTTGCGCACGGCTTTGGATGAGACCCTGCCCATCACCTTCGTGGTCTGGAACAACGCCGCCTTTCGCGAAATCGCCGATGCCATGCGCGGGGCCAATACCGAAATCATCGGCTGCCACCCTTCACCCTTGCGCATGAATCACTTCGCCGCCGCCTGCGATCTGCCCTTTGTCTCGATCCCGCAAGACCCGCAAGAGCTGCACCGGGCGCTGTCCATCCCTTGCAAAGGCCCCCGCCTGATCGAGGTGCGCGTGACCCTTTAACTTTCAGACTTGCCCAAATATCCCCGCCGGAGGCCCGATTTTTCGCAGAAAAATCGTTTTATTCCCGAGTCTTATGCCGCGGCCACGATTTTTCGGCGAAAAATCAACTCACGCCAATTTGGCAAGTCGGGCTTCCAAAACCTCAAACGGCAAGCCCGGTTGGTCCTTGGCACAGCGAATAACCAGCGAGGTTTTCACATTCGCCACATTCTCGGCCTTCAACAACTGCTCTGTCAGAAAGTTCTGAAAGGTCGACAGGTCAGGGGCCACGCATTTTAGAATAAAGTCGATCTCGCCGTTCAACATATGGCATTCGCGCACCAAGGGCCAAGCGCGGCAGCGGCCTTCAAAGGTGGACAGGTCAGCCTCAGCCTGACTGTTCAGCCGCACCATGGCAAAGACCTGCACCTCAAAGCCCATCTCGCGCGCGTCGATATCGGCGTGATAGCCCTTTATATAGCCTGCCTCTTCCAGCGTGCGCACACGGCGCAAGCAGGGCGGGGCCGATATGCCGACCCGGCTGGCCAATTCCACATTGGTCATCCGCCCATCGGCCTGCAGCTCTGCCAAAATCTTGCGATCAATCGGGTCAAGCTTGGAAACCGGCATTTCACGCTCCTCTTTTGCGGGTTCTGTACGCGCCCAAGGGGCTTTGCGCAATAATATTTCACCAACACGCAAGAAAAAGTCGCAAATCGCCGGCCCTTTTCTCTTGGCCTGTGCTTGCTTATATCGTGTGCATATCCACAAAGGGCGGGTCTGATATGGGCGAACAGCGGCACAGCAAGGTTTTGATCATCGGCTCTGGGCCAGCAGGCTACACAGCGGCGGTTTATGCCGCCCGCGCCATGCTGAACCCGATCTTGGTGCAAGGCCTGACCCCCGGCGGCCAGTTGACCATCACAACCGAGGTCGAAAACTGGCCCGGCGATTCCCATGTTCAAGGCCCCGATCTGATGGTGCGGATGGAAGACCACGCCCGCGCCATGGGGGCCGAGATCATCTCTGACTATATCACCCGCCTTGATCTGCAAAACCGCCCCTTCACCGCGCAGTCTGACAGCGGGGTCACCTACACCGCCGATGCCGTGATCTTGGCGACAGGTGCGCAGGCCAAATGGCTGGGCCTGCCGTCGGAAGAAAAATTCAAAGGCTTTGGCGTGTCGGCCTGTGCCACCTGCGATGGGTTCTTTTACCGTGGCAAAGAGGTTGTCGTGATCGGTGGCGGCAATACGGCTGTGGAAGAGGCGCTGTTCTTGACCAATTTTGCCACCAAGGTGACGCTCATCCACCGCCGTGACAGTCTTCGGGCCGAAAAGATCATGCAGGATCGTCTGTTCAAACATCCCAAGATCGAAGTCGTCTGGACCTGCGAAGTGACCGAGGTTTTGGGCACCGATGCCCCCGCTTCCGTCACCGGCGTGCGCACCCGCAACCTTGTGACGGGTGCTGTGGCCGATATCCCCTGCCACGGCTTCTTTGTCGCCATCGGTCATGCTCCGGCCTCGGAACTGGTCAAAGACCAGTTGCCGCTGCACAATGGCGGTTATGTGCAGGTCGAACCGGGCAGCACCCGCACCGCCATTGCGGGCGTCTTTGCTGCGGGCGATTTGACTGACCATGTCTACCGCCAGGCCGTGACCAGTGCGGGCATGGGCTGTATGGCGGCCTTGGATGCCGAACGCTGGCTGGCGGGGCATTAAAGCGGGGGAACGGCGTCGTGCCCGTGGGCAAGCCGGCGGAACGGTGTTCCCTAGCTGCGGCGCAGCCGGAAAACGTGACCGCTTTTGCGCGGTTATCGGGGCATTTTGGACCTTTTTCCCAAAAATTGTCGCCATTGACTTGATTAAATCGTCCCACGGGGCGACAAGCCTCGGTATCTGAAGCCCGCGAGCGGGCGGCCCGTGACCTTATGAATGAGAACCCGATGTCCATTTCAAACCATGCCCCTATTGCAGAGTTGTTCGTTTCCGCCGATCACGCACAGCGCCTGAAAGCCGAAGCCGGGTCGATGCCCTCGTGGGACCTGACCGCGCGGCAGGCCTGTGATCTGGAATTGCTGATGAACGGTGGGTTTTTCCCGCTCAAAGGCTTCAACAGCCAAGCCGACTACACCAACGTGGTTGATAAGATGCGTCTGGCCGATGGCACCTTGTGGCCGATTCCGATCACGCTGGATGTGTCAGACAAATTCGCCGAAGGCGTCGCCCCCGGCACGCGGATTGCCCTGCGCGATGCGGAAGGCGTGATTTTGGCCGTCATGACCGTGTCCGACAAATGGACCCCGAACAAAGCGCATGAGGCCGCACAGGTCTTTGGTGCCGATGATCTGGCCCATCCGGCGGTGAACTACCTGCACAATATCGCAGGCCCGGTTTACCTCGGCGGCCCGATTGAGGGCCTGCAAGCCCCCGTGCATTACGATTTCAAAGGCCGCCGTGACACGCCCAACGAATTGCGCGCCTATTTCAAGAAACTGGGCTGGGAAAAGGTCGTGGCCTTTCAAACCCGCAACCCGCTCCACCGCGCCCACCAAGAGCTGACTTTCCGCGCCGCGCGCGAAGCGCAAGCCAATCTGCTGATCCATCCCGTGGTGGGCATGACCAAGCCGGGCGATGTCGACCATTTCACCCGCGTGCGCTGCTACGAGGCGGTGTTGGACAAATACCCCCAATCCACCACCACGATGAGCCTGTTGAACCTTGCCATGCGCATGGCCGGCCCGCGTGAGGCGGTTTGGCACGGCCTGATCCGGCGCAATCACGGCGTGACGCACTTTATCGTCGGCCGCGACCATGCCGGCCCCGGCAAGAACAGCGCGGGCCAGGATTTCTACGGCCCCTATGATGCCCAAACCCTGTTCACCCAGTACGAATCTGAAATCGGCGTGAAAATGGTCGACTTCAAGCACATGGTCTATGTGCAAGAGCGCGCCAGCTACTTTCCCGCCAACGAAGTGCCCGAGGGCTGCACCACCTTGGATATTTCGGGCACCGAACTGCGCCGCCGCCTGCGCGAGGGGTTGGATATTCCTGAGTGGTTCTCGTTCCCCGAAGTGGTGACGCAACTGCGCAAGACCTCTCCGGCGCGCGACAAGCAGGGGTTTACGGTGTTTTTCACCGGCCTGTCGGGGTCTGGCAAGTCGACGGTGGCCAATGCCTTGATGGTCAAACTGATGGAGATGGGTGGGCGCCCTGTCACCCTGCTGGACGGCGATGTGGTGCGCAAGCACCTGTCCAGCGAGCTTGGCTTTTCCAAAGAACACCGCGATATCAATATCAAGCGGATCGGCTATGTCGCCTCCGAGATCACCAAGAACGGCGGCATCGCCATCTGCGCGCCCATTGCGCCTTACACCGCCACCCGCCGCGCCGTGCGCGAGATGATCGAAAGCTACGGCGCCTTTATCGAGGTGCATGTGGCGACTTCGCTCGAGGAATGCGAACGGCGTGACCGCAAGGGCCTGTATAAACTGGCCCGTGAAGGCAAGATCAAAGAGTTTACCGGCATTTCAGACCCCTATGAGGCCCCGATCAAGGCCGAACTGGTGCTGGACACCGAAGGGGTCGAGGTGGATCATTGCGCCCACCAAGTCATCTTGAAGCTGGAAAGCTTGGGGCTGATCAAGGCCTAACGCGCGCCCTTGCCTGCCAAAACACAAACGCCGCCCCTTTCCAGAGGCGGCGTTTTTTTATCGCCAGCGGCTAGGCCTTACTGCACATATACCGGTGCCATGTCGTGTTCGCGCGCCAATGCAAAGGTCAGTCTGCGGTCGGCGACAAGGGCCACACGGGTACCGTCCGGACGGTGCACGGAATAGAGCGTCTCGATGCCCTCAGCCTCGCGCTGCAGGTCGGCAGACAGGTCAGCGACCAGAACGGGGCGGATATAGACCATCGACGACCAAGCCTGCGCAATGGCCGCGACGTCGGGCATGGGGGCTTGTTCCAGCGGTTTTGAACCTGCGCGCATCTTATGTCCTTCCTATGCGAATGGTTTGAACGACGGTTTCGGGCGCTTGGCGGCGCAGGTCGATGTGCAATAGGCCGTGGTCCAGATCGGCCCCGCCCACCTCGACCCCGTCTGCCAAGACAAAGCTGCGCTGAAAGGCGCGGGCGGCGATGCCTCGGTGCAGGTAAACGCGGTCACCCACATCTTCGGCCTGCCGGCCGCGCACCACCAGTTGGCGGTCTTCGACCGTGATCTGCAGATCATCCTCGCGAAATCCCGCGACGGCGAGTGTGATCCGGTAGGTGGTGTCAGAGGTGGCTTCGATGTTGAACGGCGGATACCCTTCACTTGCCGTCTTGGCGGTGCGTTCTACCAGCCGTTCCAGTTGCTCAAACCCCAAAAGATACGGATGGGCCCCAAAAGTCAGTTTCGTCATGCGCATGTCCTTAAGTTAAGCGACATTTTCAGGCCAAGCCCCGCAGGCACCCGACCGTTCACCAAATATGGGGAGGTTTGGCCAAGGCTGCAAGGGGATGACGGGCAGCCAACCCCGATGACGCCGGACTTTTGCCAAAAATAATCTTTCAACGCCGGGGCTGAATTTTTTCCGAACCTGTGCGAATCGATGTACAATCTGGAATGACATCTTTTTTCCGTGACGCTGACATGAATGCCTCCAACGAACTGAACTTTAAGGAATTGCTGCGCATCAAGCTGGATGTGCTGCGGCGCGCGCATCGCGATTTGGATGCGGCAGTGCATGCCTTGGAAGAGTCAGGCCGCCCTGATCAGCTGCAGCTGCGGCGGTTGAAAAAGCAAAAGCTGGCTTTGAAAGACCAGATTGTGAAGATCGAAGACGATTTGATTCCTGATATCATTGCCTAGGGGCTTAGGGGCTAAAGGCCCGATCGCTGCGCGGGCTGTGCCTCCGGCGGGGATATTTGGGCAAGTCTGAAAGGGGCAGGGGTGGCTTGCCCCCTTGCGCTTGGCAGTATACTTCGCGCTTTTGACAGCGGAGGGGCTTATGAGCGTTCAAGTCGGGATCATCATGGGCAGCCAGTCAGATTGGCCCACCATGCAGGAAGCGGCCTTTGTGCTGGACCAGCTTGGCGTGACCTATGAGGTCAAGATCGTGTCCGCCCACCGCACGCCCGACCGTTTGTGGGACTATGGCATGACGGCGGTTGAGCGCGGGTTGCAAGTGATTGTGGCGGGGGCAGGGGGGGCGGCGCATTTGCCCGGGATGATGGCCTCCAAGACGCGGGTGCCGGTGGTCGGGGTGCCGATCCAGACCAAGGCTTTGGCCGGAGTCGACAGCCTGTATTCCATCGTGCAGATGCCCAAGGGCTATCCGGTCGCCACGATGGCCATTGGCGCTGCGGGGGCGGCTAATGCGGGGTTGATGGCGGCGGGGATCTTGGCGCTGCACGATAGTGCCCTAGCCCAGCGACTTGACGCATGGCGCGCGGCCCTGTCCGCCTCGATCCCGCAGGATCCGCGCGATGAGTGAGCTTCCCTCAGGCGCTGTGATTGGTATTTTGGGCGGCGGGCAGTTGGGCCGGATGCTGGCTGTGGCCGCGGCGCGTTTGGGCTTTCGCTGCCATATTTACGAGCCGGGGGCGAACCCGCCGGCGGGGGATGTGGCCCATGCGGTCACCACGGCACCTTATGACGACGAAGCCGCCCTGCGCGCCTTTGCCGCTGCGGTCGATGTGATCACTTATGAGTTCGAGAACGTGCCAACTGCCGCCCTTGACCTGCTCGACAGCCTTAAGCCCATTCGCCCCAACCGCCGCGCCCTTGCCACAGCGCAGGATCGGCTGTTGGAGAAAGACTTTCTGACCAGCCTTGGCATCGCCTGCGCCCCCTATGCCGCCGTGGCCCAGGCCAGCGATCTGGACGGTGCCATTGCCGCCATCGGCACGCCTGCCATTTTAAAGACCACGCGGCTGGGCTATGACGGCAAGGGGCAGATGCGCTTGATGTCGCCCGCTGATGCGCCCGCCGCCAAGGCTGCGCTTCGGCAGGAAAGCGTGCTGGAAGGGTTTGTTGAGTTTACCCATGAAGTCTCGGTCATCGCGGCACGTGGGCTTGACGGGTCGGTCGCGTGCTTTGACCCCGGCGAGAATGTGCACCGCGACGGCATTTTGCACACCACCACCGTGCCCGCGCGTTTGACCGCGAGCCAGCGCACCGATGCTGTTTTGATGGCCGCGCGTATCCTGACCGCTTTGGACTATGTCGGCGTCATGGGGCTTGAGCTTTTTGTCACCCCTCAGGGCCTGATCGCCAACGAAATCGCCCCGCGGGTGCACAACTCGGGCCACTGGACGCAGAATGGCTGCATGGTCGACCAGTTCGAGCAGCACATCCGCGCCATCACCGGCTGGCCTTTGGGCGATGGCAGCCGATACGCCGATGTGGTGATGGAAAACCTGATCGGCGATGATATCCTGCGCGTCCCCAAAATCGCACGCGAGGCGGGGGCGGCGTTGCATCTCTACGGCAAGGGCGCGCCGCGACCCGGCCGGAAGATGGGCCATGTGAACCGCGTGAAATCGGGCAAGTAACGGGCTTATTGATCGGGTGTGTCGGTGTCAGGCAGGCCCTGTTCTAGCTGGGCGCGGGCTTGCGTGGCCAGTTTGGCATAGCGCCGCCGGAAGATTTGTAACTGCGCTTCTTCCAGTTCCTCTAGATCCATCAAGGCGTTATGGGCCCCGTTATGGGCGCGGATCAACTCGTCCAGTTTGATCTGGATCGCTTCGGTGTCGCGGTTTTGGGTGTTTTGAATCAAAAAGACCATCAGAAAGGTCACGATTGTGGTGCCGGTGTTGATCACCAACTGCCACGTGTCGGAAAAGCCAAAAAGCGGCCCCGTCAGAATCCACACGACGATGACTCCCGCCGCCAGCGTAAAGGCGCGCGGACGGCCTGATTGTTTGGAGATGGCCTTGGCCAGATTGCCATAACGCAGTGACATGGGTGTCCCTATCGGGTCCGAGGGGAGCCTCACGCTTAGGCCGGACCCAGACCTTCAACGCGGATCGCTTGTGTCGCAGCGTTAGGGGTAAGTTTCCCCAACTGTCACGCCCCAAAGGGCTGTTTGCTGCATCCAGCCCTTGTCGCCTTCGATCGAAACGCGGCACCAATCGGGGATGCATTGCACCAGTTTGCCCACCACGCCGCGTTCCGATTGAAAGACCAGCCCTGCGGTCATATCGCGGTTGGCATAGGCGGGGGCCATGTCTTGCGTGACCAGAACCGTGCGCACCCCCGAGAGCAGCGAGTAATGGACCCAGCCGCCCGCGCCGTCGACATCTTCGACGCGGCGCCAGTGTTCGTATTCTGCTGTCACTTTCAGGGGCATGTTTTCGCGGGTAAAGACCCAATCAATCCGGTGGGTCAGGCCCGGACCACGCCGCGCGTTGCCCTCGTGGCCTTTCAGGCTGACAAAGCGCGGGATGGGCAGGTTGGTGACAGCCCCTTTGTGCGGATCGCGCGGCGGGGCCGTTTGGTCTGTAGGGGCGGCTTCGGGCTGCTCGCCGGATGCGGTGGCCTTTTCCTCAAAGCTGGCGGTGCCGTCTTGGGCCTGTGTCGGGCATAGGCCCAACAAAGACCACGCCACCAGCCCTGCTGCCCAGATCCATGCCTTCATTGCCGTTCTGCCCGATGCGCCTGTGCGTGTTCTCTGTGCGAAATCCCAAAGGCCGATCCGCACTTGTGCCTTTTGACACTTGGCGTCACTTTGTCACCAAAGCGGCGCTTTGGGAAGAGAAGGAACACAGCATGGGTCAAGGACGTTTGTTGGTCGTGGTCACCCGCCATGTGCCGCCCGTGGTGGAAACCCGGTTGAAGGAATTGTTCGATGTCGAGCTGCGCGACCCCGACACGGTGATGACCCGCGACGAGCTGGCCGAGGCGATGACGCGCTGCGATGTGCTGGTGCCCACGATCTGCGACCGCATCGACGCGGGGCTGATCGGGCAAGCGGGCCCCAAGCTGAAGCTGATCGCCAATTACGGGGCAGGGGTCGATCATATCGACGTGGCCACGGCGCGGGCGCGGGGGATCTTGGTGTCCAACACGCCGGGGGTGACGACGGAAGACACGGCGGATATGGCCATCGCCTTGATCTTGGCCCTGACGCGGCGCATTCCCGAAGGGCTGGCCGCCATGCAGGCGGGCGATTGGCAGGGTTGGTCGCCGATGGCCTTTCTGGGCGGCAGGCTGGCGGGGCGCAGGTTGGGCATTTTGGGCATGGGGCGTATTGGCCAAGCGGTAGCCCGCCGCGCGCGCGCCTTTGGCTGCCAGATCCACTACCACAACCGCCGCCGCCTGCGGGCTGAGGTTGAGGGCGAGCTGGAAGCCACCTATTGGGAAAGCCTTGACCAGATGGTGGCGCGGATGGATATTTTGTCGATCAACTGCCCGCATACGCCGTCAACCTTTCATCTGATGAACGCGCGCCGGCTGAAGCTGATGAAACCCTCCGCCGTGATCGTGAACACCTCACGCGGGGAGGTGATTGACGAGAACGCCCTGACGCGGGGCCTGCGCGCTGGAGAGTTGGCAGGGGCGGCGTTGGATGTGTACGAGAATGGCCGCGTCAACCCGCGCTTGAAAGACCTGCCCAATGTGGTTTTGCTGCCGCATATGGGCTCTGCCACGCTGGAAGGCCGGATTGAGATGGGCGAGAAAGTCATCATCAACATCAAGACCTTCGCCGATGGCCATAGGCCGCCGGATCAGGTCGTACCGGGGATGCTTTAGGGGCTAGAAGCGGGTTGGCAGGTAGGGGGTGATATCCACCTCGGGCTGTTTGCCGCGCAGCAGATCGGCCACGATCCGGCCCGTGATCGGGGCCAAAGTGACGCCGATATGGCCATGGCCAAAGGCATAGATCACATCCGCACCGCCCGAAGATGGCCCGATCACCGGCAGGCTGTCGGGCAGCGAGGGGCGAAAGCCCATCCA
>JBAXLX010000048.1:0-15123 GCA_037134595.1 Pseudomonadota bacterium | reverse complement strand
ATACATCACACGGCGCAAGACAGCCGCCAGCAAACACACCAGCAGGCTGCCCAAAACCACATCTGACAGATAATGCCGCCCCGCCGCCATGCGCTGCCAAGCCGTCACCAAGGGCAGCAAAAAGGCCAAGCCAAGCCCAAGACGATAGGCCAGCGGGGTGATCCGCCCCCGATTGGCCCGCAGAATACCGCAAAGGCAAATCGCCAAGGCCGTCGCCCCTGCCGCCTCTCCGGACACAAAAGAGCAATTGCGCGCGCATTGGTCGGCAAATTCCCAAGCGCGGCTGAACTGCGCCTGACCGCCGAAGTCTTGCGTCATAAACGGCCGCGCCCTGCCCCAAAGGCGTTTGAGCACACCGTTCACGATCAGCCCCGGCCCCAGCAGAAAGACGAGCGCCTGAAAGGCCCAATCGCGGGGTTGCAGGTTAGCGATGGGCCGCCTGCGGCTTGCAAACCACGCGATCAGCACCACCAAAAAGCCGCCATCTTCGGCATAGATCAGCGCACTGCGCAGGGCATCGACCCACGGATTGCCCGCGATAGGAAAGCTTGAATCGTTGAAAAACAGCCGCGATGCGGCGACATCTAGCGCGGGATAAGCGGCAAACAGCCAGCTTGCGGCCAGAGCGGCCAAGGCAAGGGCTGCAACCGTTCTCATATCTTTTCTTGACGGATCAGCCATAGGTTGCGGGCATAGATCACGGTGCCGGGCAATTGGCCGATGATGATGACGGGTTCCAGACGGTGGATGCCATAAGCCAGCACAATCAGGCTGCCCAGAATCGAGAAGTACCAGAATGTCACCGGCATCACCGACCGCCCCGCCTTTTCTGACGCCCACCATTGCACCAAAAACCGCGCGGTGAACATCAGCTGGCCCAAGACCCCCACCGTCAGCCACATGGCATCCAGAGGCGTATCGGCACCGATCATTTTCAACAGGTTATACATGGGGTTCCTCGAGCAAAGGCTTGGCCTTTTTGCGGCGACGCAGCAGCCAAGCCACGCCCAGCAAATCCACCGCCCCCACCATAGCGCGCTGCAAGTTAGAGTAGTTCGACGCCCCCGCCCCGCGTGGACGGTGGCTGACGTCAACATGCGCCACTTGCCAGCCATCGCGGGCAAACAGCGCGGGCAGGTAGCGGTGCATGTGGTTGAAATAGGGCAGCGCTAGAAAGGCGTCACGGCGAAAGGCTTTCAGCCCGCAGCCCGTGTCGCGCGTGCCGTCTTGCAGCAGCCAACCGCGCAAGGCGTTGGCAAAGCGCGAGGCGAGTTTCTTGGACCACGTGTCTTGCCGCTTGACCCTTTGACCCGCGACAAGGCCAATCAGCCCTGCCGTGTCAGCGAGCAAAGGCGCAATCAGGCGGGGCAGGTCTTCGGGCGGGTTTTGGCCATCGCCGTCCAGCGTGCAGATCAACGGCGCACGGGCCGCCAAGACGCCAGAATGCACAGCAGCACTTTGGCCTGCCGATATCGGGTGGCGCAGCAATCGCACATGGGCCAGCGCGATCGCGCGCACCCGGGCGGCGGTGTCGTCGGTGGACCCGTCATCGACAACGATAATCTCAAAAGGCCGGTGCGCCTGCAAAGCGGCGTCTATCGCGCGCACAAGGCCCGCGATAGTCTCGCCCTCGTTGCGGGCGGGGATGACAACGGACAGGGTGGTCATAGCAGGGTTCGCTTTCCTATGGCCGCCCGGGCCTGTATCGCCCCAGCGCAATAGGGGCAAAGCGCGGGCATTTCAAGCCATGCGCGACACCCGCAGGGCTTAGCGGCGGCGTTCACGCATCAGCATATAAACGCCTGAGGCGACGACAATCGCTCCGCCGATCAATGTCAGATGATCGGGCAAGGTGCCAAACCGCGCCCAGCCGAGCAAGATTGCAAACAGCAGCGAGGTGTAGCGAAACGGGGCCACCACAGCCAAATCGCCCACACGCATCACCTTGATCGCGGCCAGATAACCCACAATCAAAAACCCCGCCGCCGCCGTGGTTTCGGCCAATGCCTGCAACGAAAGCGGATGCCACCCCTGCCCTATCACACCAACCCCGCCCATCACCGTCACCGCAACCGAGGCCCAAAGCGCCCCCGTGGTCGACGGCAGATTGGGTGAAAAGAACCGTGTCGACAAATCGCGCAGCACCACGCATGCGACCGAGGCAAGGCCCAGCACCGACCACAGATCAAAATCCGCAGCACCCGGCCGGATGATCAGCATCACACCGCCAAACCCCACAAGGATCGCGGCCAACCGCAACCAGCCGATCGGCGTTTTCAAAAGCACCGCTGCCGCCAAGGTGACGGCAAGCGGCAAGAATTGCATGATGGCCGACAGATTGGCCAAGGGCATATGGGTCAGCGCGACCAGAAAGGTGACGGTGGCCGTCACCTCGCCAAGGGTGCGCAGGGTCAGATACCGCCGATCCGGCCCCTGCGGCAGCAGATGCAAGCCCCCGGGGCTGCGCGATGCGATCACCAGCAATCCCAGCGTTGCCACCAGCCCCCGCAGCACAATCGCTTGCGACAGCGGCATGCCATCGCCGATCACCGCCTTCACAAACGTATCGTTCAACGTGAACGCCAGCATCGAGGCGCACATCAGCCAAATGCCGCGCATGTTGTCAGAAATTGTCATCGCGGGCACCTGATAGGAAAAACCCCCCGCCGTTTCCGGCGAGGGGTCAAGGGCTTAGCGAAGGGCGCGCTTACGCGCTGCGGCCTTCGATCGTATCCACCAGACCGGAGTCGTTGTCATCGTCGATGTCCATGACGGCCATCGGCGCTGCCAAGGCGGCGGCGGTTTCCGCTTCGGACTTGCGCGCCTCGATCACGGTTTGGTCGCGGTCGGTCGCGATCTTCTTCACGCGGCTGGTGGCACCACCGGTGCCGGCCGGGATCAGACGACCCACGATGACGTTCTCTTTCAGGCCAACCAGTTTGTCCCGCTTGCCCTGAACCGAAGCCTCGGTCAGAACCCGCGTGGTTTCTTGGAAGGACGCGGCAGAGATGAAGCTGCGCGTCTGCAAGCTGGCCTTGGTGATGCCCAGCAAGATCGGCTCTGCCACGGCGGGACGCATGCCATGCAGATGCGCCTTGGCGTTGGCTTCATCCAGTTCCGTCTTGTCGACGTTTTCGCCCTTCAGCAGCGTGGTTTCGCCCGAGTCGAGGACTTCGAACTTTTGCAGCATCTGGCGGACGATGACTTCGATGTGCTTGTCGTTGATCTTCACGCCTTGCAGACGGTAGACGTCTTGCACTTCGTCGATCATGTAGTTCGCCAGCGCTTCGACACCCAAGATCCGCAAGATATCGTGCGGCGCGGGGTTGCCGTCCATGATGTAGTCGCCCTTTTGGACAAAATCGCCTTCCTGAACCGGAATGTGCTTGCCCTTGGGGATCATGTATTCGACAGCCGTCAACGTCTCATCCACGGGTTCTACCGTGATGCGGCGCTTGTTCTTGTAGTCTTTGCCAAAGCGCACATAGCCATCGGTTTCGGCGATGATCGCGTGATCTTTCGGGCGGCGGGCTTCGAACAATTCGGCCACGCGGGGAAGACCCCCGGTGATGTCCTTGGTCTTGGCACCTTCGCGCGGAATACGCGCCACAACGTCGCCGGGGCGGATTTCCTGACCGTCTTCGACAGACAAAATCGCGTCCACCGACATCGGGTAGGTGATCGGCGTGCCGGTTTCGGACCGCATCGGTTCGCCGGTGGCCGGATCCATCACGATCACTTCGGGCTTAAGCTCGTTGCCCTTGGGCGCCGAACGCCAGTCTGAAACGATCTTCTGGGTCATGCCCGTCGCTTCGTCAGTGTCTTCGCGCACCGAGATGCCCGAGATGAGGTCTTTAAACCGCGCAACACCGGTCTTTTCGGCGATGATCGGCAGAGTGTAGGGGTCCCATTCGAACAGCTTGTTGCCGCGTTTGACCATTTGGCCGTCCTTGGCGTGCAGTTTGGCACCATAGGTCAGCTTGTGAACGGCGCGGTCGGCACCTGCCTCGTCCAAGATGGCGATCGACATGTTCCGGCCGACCACGATCTGCTCGCCCAAAACGTTGGACAAGAGGTTGGCGTTGCGGAACTCGATCTTGCCTTCTTGGCTGGCTTCCAGGAACGACTGTTGGCCGCCCTGCGCGATGCCGCCGATGTGGAAGGTCCGCATCGTCAGCTGCGTGCCGGGTTCGCCGATGGACTGGGCGGCGATGATGCCGACAGCCTCGCCTTGGTTGACCAAGGTGCCACGGGCCAAGTCGCGGCCATAGCACATGGCGCAAACGCCTTCTTCCGCATCGCAGGTCAGCGGAGAGCGGATACGCGCGGTCACGATGCCTGCCTGATGGATCAGGTCGGCACGGCGCTCGTCGATCAACTCGCCACGGGCAACCACGACTTCACCGGTGGCCGGAACCACGATGTCATCCGCCGCCACACGGCCCAGCACGCGTTCGGCCAAGCTTTGCACCACTTCGCCGTCATTTACCGCCACATCGGCGGTGATGCCGCGCTCGGTGCCGCAATCATGGCTGCGCACGATGCAGTCTTGCGCCACGTCGACCAAACGACGGGTCAGATAGCCCGAGTTCGCGGTCTTCAACGCCGTATCCGCAAGGCCCTTACGCGCCCCGTGGGTGGAGTTAAAGTATTCCAGAACCGTCAGACCCTCTTTGAAGTTCGAGATGATCGGCGTTTCGATGATTTCGCCCGAAGGCTTGGCCATCAGCCCGCGCATCCCGCCCAACTGCTTCATCTGCGCTGGCGAACCGCGCGCGCCCGAGTGCGACATCATATAGACCGAGTTCGGCTCTTTCTCGGCACCGTTGGCATCATACTTCACCGCCGAGATCGCCGACATCATGTCTGCCGCGACCTTGTCAGAGCATTTAGACCAAGCGTCGACCACCTTGTTGTACTTTTCGCCTTGGGTGATCAGGCCGTCCATATACTGCTGTTCGAACTCTTTGACCTGATCGCGCACTTCGTTGACGATCGGCCATTTGGTGTCGGGGATCAGCATATCGTCCTTGCCGAAGGAAATGCCGGCCCGGAACGCCTCTTTAAAGCCCAGACCCATGATCTGGTCGCAGAAGATCACCGATTCTTTCTGGCCGCAGTAGCGGTAGACAGTGTCGATGACAGCCTGAACGTCTTTTTTGCGCAGCAAGCGGTTGACCAGATCGAAGGGCGCCTTGGCGTTGAGCGGCATGATATTGCCCAAGCGCAGACGGCCGGGGGTGGTATCAAACCGCTTCCAGACAATGTTGCCCTCTTCGTCAACCTGACGCAGGCGGGCTTTGATCTTGGCGTGCAGGTGCAAGGCACCGGCGGCCAAGGCATGTTCCACCTCGTCGATGTCGGTAAAGGCCATGCCTTCGCCAACCATGCCTTTGCGTTCCATCGTGACGTAATAGATGCCCAAAACCATGTCTTGCGACGGCACAATGATCGGCGCGCCGTTGGCGGGCGACAGAACGTTGTTGGTCGACATCATCAAAACGCGGGCTTCCAACTGGGCTTCCAGCGACAGCGGCACGTGGACAGCCATCTGGTCGCCGTCAAAGTCGGCGTTGAAGGCCGAGCAGACCAAGGGGTGCAGCTGGATGGCCTTGCCTTCGATCAAGATCGGCTCGAAGGCTTGGATGCCCAAACGGTGCAAGGTCGGCGCGCGGTTCAGCAGAACGGGATGTTCGCGGATGACTTCATCCAAGATATCCCAAACTTCCGGACGCTCTTTTTCCACCAGCTTCTTGGCTTGCTTGACGGTCGAAGACAGACCCTTGGCTTCCAGACGCGAGTAGATGAAGGGCTTGAACAGCTCTAGCGCCATCTTCTTGGGCAGGCCGCACTGGTGCAGCTTCAATTCCGGACCAGTCACAATGACCGAACGGCCCGAGAAGTCGACGCGCTTGCCCAGCAAGTTCTGTCGGAAGCGGCCCTGCTTGCCCTTAAGCATATCCGACAGCGATTTCAGCGGGCGCTTGTTGGTGCCCGTGATCACGCGGCCACGGCGGCCATTGTCAAACAGCGCGTCCACCGCTTCTTGCAGCATGCGCTTTTCGTTGCGCACGATGATATCGGGCGCGCGCAGTTCGATCAGCCGCTTGAGACGGTTGTTGCGGTTGATCACGCGACGGTACAGGTCGTTCAGGTCAGAGGTCGCAAAGCGGCCGCCGTCCAAGGGGACCAAGGGGCGCAGTTCCGGCGGGATCACCGGCAGAATGGTCAAGACCATCCATTCCGGACGGTTGCCGGAATCAAGGAAGGATTCGACGATCTTCAAACGCTTGATGATCTTTTTGGGCTTCAACTCGCCCGTGGCTTCTTTCAGATCAGCGCGCAGCTGGTCGGCCAGCGTTTGCAGATCAATCGCCACCAGCATTTCGCGGATGGCTTCAGCGCCGATATTGGCGGTGAAAGCATCAGCGCCGTATTGGTCTTGCGCATCCAGATATTCTTCTTCCGTCAACATCTGGCAATAGGTCAGGTCGGTCAGACCCGGCTCGATCACCACATAGTTTTCGAAGTACAAAATCCGTTCCAGATCGCGCAGCGTCATGTCCAGCATCAGGCCGATGCGCGAGGGCAGGGACTTCAGGAACCAGATGTGGGCGACCGGAGAGGCCAGTTCGATATGGCCCATCCGCTCGCGGCGCACCTTTTGCAAGGTGACTTCCACGCCGCACTTTTCGCAGACAACGCCGCGATATTTCATGCGCTTATATTTGCCGCAGAGGCATTCGTAATCTTTGATCGGCCCGAAGATACGCGCACAGAACAGACCATCGCGTTCAGGTTTGAACGTGCGGTAGTTGATCGTTTCGGGCTTTTTGATCTCGCCGAAGGACCACGACAGGATCCGTTCGGGCGAGGCCAGCGAGATTTTGATCTCGTCGAAGGTTTTCACCGGAGCGACCGGATTAAACGGGTTGGTCGAGAGTTCCTGGTTCATTTTCACACCTAGAATGAGGGGGGCGGCGGGGGAAACAAAGGAAGTGGTGGGTTGGCACCCACCCTACGCCCTGGGGGTAGGGTGGGTGAAACCCACCGATCCTTATTCTTCCTCCGCATCCAGGAGTTCCATGTTGAGGCCAAGGCCACGCACTTCCTTGACGAGGACGTTGAAGCTTTCCGGCACGCCGGCTTCAAAGTTATCCTCGCCCTTGACGATGGACTCGTACACCTTGGTGCGGCCTGCCACGTCGTCCGACTTCACGGTCAGCATTTCTTGCAAGGTATAGGCGGCGCCGTAAGCCTCTAGGGCCCAGACCTCCATCTCGCCAAGACGCTGGCCACCGAACTGCGCCTTACCACCCAGCGGTTGCTGCGTGACCAGCGAGTAGGGGCCGGTCGAACGGGCGTGCAGCTTGTCGTCCACCAAGTGGTGGAGTTTGAGCATATATTTCACGCCCACCGTGACCTTGCGGGCGAATTGTTCGCCCGAACGGCCATCGAAGACCACCGATTGGCCCGAGGTGTCAAAGCCCGCGCGGGTCAGCGCGTCGTTAACGTCGGATTCCTTGGCACCGTCAAACACCGGCGAGGCGATCGGCACGCCACGTGTGACATTGCCCGCCAGTTCCAAGAAGTCGGCTTCCGAACGGTCGGCGAAAGCCTCTTCATAGGTCTCATCGCCATACGCCAGACGCATCGCTTCGCGCACCGGGGTCATATCGCCGTGGCGGCGATAGTCTTTCAGCGCCTCGTCGATCTTCAGGCCCAAGCCGCGCGCAGCCCAGCCCATGTGCGTTTCCAAGATCTGGCCCACGTTCATCCGGCTTGGCACGCCAAGCGGGTTCAAAACCAGATCAACGGCGGTGCCGTCTGCCAAGAAGGGCATATCCTCAACCGGAACGACCTTGGAAATAACGCCCTTGTTGCCGTGACGGCCTGCCATCTTATCGCCCGGCTGCAGCTTGCGCTTCACCGCGACAAAGACTTTGACCATCTTCATCACACCCGGAGGCAGATCGTCGCCGCGGCGGACCTTTTCCACCTTGTCGTCAAAGCGGTTGTCGAGCGCACGCTTTTGCGCTTCGAACTGGTCGTGCAGGGCTTCCACATCCTTGGCTTCGGCTTCTTCACCCAAAGCCAGTTGCCACCATTGGCCTTTGGACAGGGTGCCCAACAGGTCTTGGTCAATGGTCGAACCGGATTTCACGCCCTTGGGCCCTTTGACAGCGGTTTTTCCGGTGATCAGGGTTTTCAGACGCGAGTAGATGTTACGCTCCAGAATGGTCAGCTCGTCATCGCGGTCGCGGGCGAGGCGTTCGATTTCCTCACGCTCGATCTGCAAGGCGCGTTCGTCTTTATCAACGCCGTGCCGGTTGAACACCCGCACTTCGACGATTGTGCCGAAAGCCCCGGGCGGCAGACGCAACGACGTGTCACGCACGTCAGAGGCTTTTTCGCCAAAGATCGCGCGCAGCAGCTTTTCTTCCGGCGTCATCGGGCTTTCGCCCTTGGGCGTGATTTTCCCCACCAGAATGTCACCCGGCTGCACTTCGGCACCGATATAGACAATGCCCGCTTCGTCGAGATTGCGCAGGGCTTCTTCGCCCACGTTCGGGATGTCGCGGGTGATTTCCTCTGGCCCCAGCTTCGTGTCACGCGCTGCGACTTCGTATTCTTCGATGTGGATCGAGGTGAACACGTCGTCTTTCAGAATACGTTCCGAAATCAGGATCGAGTCTTCGTAGTTGTAGCCATTCCACGGCATGAAGGCCACGATGACGTTGCGGCCAAGGGCCAATTCGCCCATGTCGGTGCAGGGGCCATCGGCCACGACTTCGCCGCGCACCACCGTATCACCCACCTTCACCAGCGGGCGCTGGTTGATGCAGGACGACTGGTTCGACCGCTTGAATTTGCGCAGACGGTAGATGTCAACGCCCGGTTCACCCGGATCAAGCATTTCGGTCGCCCGCACCACGATGCGGGTGGCGTCAACCTGATCAATCACGCCAGCCCGACGCGCCATGATGGCAGCGCCGGAATCGCGGGCGACCACGGCTTCAATGCCGGTGCCCACAAACGGGGCATCCGATTGCAGCAAGGGCACGGCCTGACGCTGCATGTTCGAGCCCATCAGAGCGCGGTTGGCGTCGTCGTTTTCCAAGAACGGGATCAGCGATGCTGCGACCGACACCAGCTGTTTCGGCGACACGTCGATCAAGTCGATCGCATCGGGCGGGTTCAGCATGAAGTCACCCGCTTTCCGGCTGGAAATCAGATCGTCGGTGAAATGCCCTTCGGCATCTTGCGCAGCGTTGGCCTGTGCCACGGTGTGGCGCATTTCCTCGGTCGCGGACATATAGACGACCTCATCGGTCACCTTGTTGTCGATCACCTTGCGATACGGCGTTTCGATAAAGCCATATTTGTTCACGCGGGCAAAGGTCGCCAGCGAGTTGATCAGGCCGATGTTCTGGCCTTCGGGCGTTTCAATCGGGCACATCCGGCCATAGTGGGTCGGGTGCACGTCGCGCACTTCAAAGCCAGCGCGTTCGCGGGTCAAACCGCCCGGCCCAAGGGCCGACAGGCGGCGCTTGTGCGTCACTTCGGACAGAGGATTAGTTTGGTCCATGAACTGCGACAGCTGTGAGGAGCCGAAGAATTCGCGCACAGCAGCGGCGGCGGGTTTGGCGTTGATCAGGTCTTGCGGCATGATCGTGTCAATCTCGACCGAGGACATACGTTCCTTGATCGCCCGTTCCATCCGCAGCAAGCCTACGCGGTACTGGTTTTCCATCAACTCACCGACCGAGCGCACACGGCGGTTGCCCAAGTGGTCGATGTCGTCAATCTCGCCCTTGCCATCGCGCAGTTCGGTCAGGGCCTTGATGCAAGACACGATGTCTTGACGGTCAAGAGTGCGCTGGGTGTCGGGCTTGCCCAGATCCAGACGCATGTTCATCTTGACACGGCCCACGGCCGACAGGTCGTAACGTTCTTTATCAAAGAACAGCGTGTCAAACAGTTGCGAAGCGGCTTCCACCGTCGGCGGTTCGCCGGGGCGCATGACGCGGTAGATGTCCATCAGCGCGGTGTCGCGGCCCATGTTCTTGTCAACCGCCAGCGTGTTGCGCAGATAGGGGCCGACGTTGACATTGTCGATGTCCAGAACCGGAATCTCGGTGATGCCTTGATCCAGCAGGGTCTTCAGCGTGCCGCCCTTGACGTTGCCGTCGCGGTCATACTCCATCGTCAGCTCGTCGCCAGCTTCGACCCAGATCTCGCCGGTCTCTTCGTTGATCATGTCTTTGGACGCATAACGCCCCACGATCATGTCAAAGGGCAGCAACAGATCGGTGATCTTGCCTTCTTTGCCCCAAGTGTTGGCCATCTTCGGCGTGACTTTTTCGCCCGCCTTCAACAGCACTTCGCCGGTGGACGCATCGACCAAGTCATAGGTCGGACGCGTACCCGACAGGCGCTTGGGGAAGAATTTCGACACCCAGCCCTTGTTTTTCACATGGGTGAAGGTCACGGTTTCGTAATAGGCATCCATGATGCCTTCTTGGTCCATGCCCAAGGCGTAGAGCAGCGTGGTCACGGGCAGTTTGCGGCGGCGGTCGATGCGCGCGAACACAAGGTCCTTGGCGTCGAATTCGAAATCCAGCCACGACCCGCGATAGGGAATGATCCGGCAGGCAAACAGCAATTTGCCCGACGAATGGGTCTTGCCCTTGTCGTGGTCAAAGAACACGCCCGGCGAGCGGTGCATCTGGCTGACGATCACCCGTTCGGTGCCGTTCACAATGAAGGTGCCGTTGGTCGTCATCAAGGGCATGTCGCCCATGTAAACGTCTTGTTCCTTGATGTCTTTGACAGAGCGCGCGCCCGTCGCTTCGTCGACATCAAATACGATCAAGCGCAGTGTCACCTTCAGGGGCGCTGCATAGGTCAGGTCGCGTTGCATACATTCGTCAACGTCGTACTTGGGCTTTTCCAGCTCGTACTTGACGAACTCCAGCACAGCCGTTTCGTTAAAATCCCTGATCGGGAAGACCGATTGGAACGTGCCTTGAATACCTTCGTCATCCAGCGGCTTCTCACCTTCGCCCGAACGCAAGAACAAATCGTAGGAGCTTTTCTGCACCTCGATCAGGTTCGGCATCTCTAGGACTTCACGGATTTTGCCGTAATACCGGCGGACACGTTTTTGACCAACGTAAGCTTGCGCCATGCTCGTCGTAACCTTTCATCATCAAAGTGCGCGCTTCCGTCGGGCCACGGACGCGCCACTCGGGCGATAGGGGGCAGTGGTTCTATTCATGCCGCCCATCCCTTAGGGCCGCTCCCGAACCATCACCGCGCCTGAGAAGAGGTTTTCGCAAAAACCCCTGCCAAGACGCGTATGGCAGGGCCGGAAAAACTCCCGACCCTGCCAGCGTTTTTACGATACCGGGGCGAACCCCGATAAAGATTACTTCAAGTCGACCTTGGCGCCGGCATCTTCCAGCTTCTTCTTCAGCGCTTCGGCATCAGCCTTGGTTGCGCCTTCTTTCACTTTGCCGCCGGCCTCAACGAGGTCTTTGGCTTCTTTCAGGCCCAAGCCAGTGATGGCGCGGACTTCTTTGATGACGTTGATTTTGTTCGGACCAGCTTCCACCAGAACGACGTCAAATTCAGTCTTTTCTTCCACCACTTCAGCGACAGCAGCGGGACCAGCGGCCATCATGACGGCGCCACCGGCTGCCGGCTCGATGCCGTACTTGTCTTTGAGAATGGTCTTGAGTTCCACTGCCTGCAGCAGGGTCAGACCAACGATATCTTCGGCGAGTTTGTTGAGATCGGCCATTTTATGTTCCGTAATGTTAAGAGATGGGTTCTAACGAGGCGAGGACACTCCACACCCAGTATTTCCGTTGCTTCAGGCGGCAAGCCGCTCCTCGATGGTCGAGAGGATGCTTGCGATCGCAGAGGCAGGCGCGCCAATAGACCCTGCGATGTTCGAGGCGGGCGCACCGATGCAAGCCGCGATGGAAGCGATAACTTCCTCCCGCGACGGCATGGCGGCCACGGCTTTCACACCGGCCGGATCCAGAACCGCATCGCCCATTGCCCCGCCAAGAATAACGAACTTGTCGTTGGTCTTGGCATAGGCCTCGCAGACCTTCGCCGCAGCGACGGGGTCTTCCGAGAAGGCCATAACGGTCATGCCAGAAAGAAGTGAGCCCATCTTTTGACCGGGCTTACCCTTTAGGGCAATCATGGCGAGCTTGTTTTTGGCGACGCGCACCGACCCGTTCACTTCGCGCATTTTGGCGCGCAGGGTCTGCATCTGGGCAACTGTCATACCGGTGTAATGGGCGACCACTACAACGCCAGAGCTTGCGAAGATCTGGCCGAGTTCATCGACCACTTGCTCTTTCTGGGCTCTATCCACAGTTTTACTCCAAAGTTGGGGGTTTCCCCCCGGCTCATGTAAGCCCCCGTTGCCGGGGACGTCGGGTCCATGATGTCTTCCGAGCCTGCAGACGACCAAGGCTAGCCCCGGTGAAATCGGTTCGAACTCCATCTCAGGAGGGAAATTAAGCTTTCTTGCGAAGGCACCCACCGTCTCGGACAAAGCAAGTCCAGACGGCGCAACGAATCACGCAGTCTGAACAGAAGGTCCTGTTACAGGACCGACACGTTCGGCGCAACCCGCCCTGACATAGGGGCTTGTGAGGATTGGGTCATCGCGCCGATCAACAAAAAACCACCGACGGCCAAGCCGCCGGTGGTTTATGGTTTGCCTTGGAAAGATCAGCGCGCCGTGGCCGAGGCCAGATCGAGCGACACGCCCGGGCCCATGGTCGACGACAGCGAGACTTTGCGCAGATAGGTGCCCTTGGCCCCCGCCGGACGGGCGCGCGAGACGGCATCGACAAAGGCACGGATGTTTTGCGCCAGTTTCTCGTCGGTAAACGAGATTTTGCCGATACCTGCGTGGATCACGCCAGCTTTTTCGACCTTGAACTGCACTTCGCCGCCCTTGGCAGCGGTGACAGCCGTTTTCACGTCCATCGTCACGGTGCCGACTTTGGGGTTGGGCATCAGGTTGCGGGGCCCAAGGATTTTGCCCAAACGGCCCACCAGCGGCATCATGTCGGGCGTTGCAATGCAACGGTCAAACTCGATCTTGCCGGACTGGATGGTTTCCATCAGGTCTTCTGCGCCCACAATATCTGCACCAGCGGCCTTGGCTTCGTCAGCCTTGGCACCGCGTGCGAACACAGCAACACGCACGGTTTTGCCGGTGCCATTGGGCAACTGCACCACACCGCGGACCATTTGGTCAGCATGGCGCGGGTCAACGCCCAAGTTCATTGCAATTTCCAGCGTCTCGTCAAACTTGGCCGAAGCCGCCGATTTGATCAAGGACACAGCAGCTTCAACAGCCAAAGCGCTTTTGCCAACAAAGGCGGCGCGGGCGGCGGTGGTACGTTTACCAATTTTTGCCATGATTTACCCCTTGATCTCAAGGCCGCAAGACTTTGCCGAGCCCAAGATGATGTTCATCGCCGCTTCGATGGAATTGGCGTTCAGGTCTTTCATCTTGGTTTCCGCGATGGCGCGAATCTGTGCCACGCTGACCGACCCTGCCACGGTGTGACCGGGCTTGACCGAGCCCTTGGCGCGGTTGCGCTTGCCAACCTGGGGCAGGCCGGCGGCTTGCTTAAGCAAGAAGGCTGCGGGCGCTGTCTTGAACTCAAGGCTGAAGGACTTGTCTTGGTAGTAGGTGATGATCACCGGCGTCGGCGTACCGGGCGGCAGATCAGCGGTTTTTGCGTTGAATTCTTTGACAAACATCATGATGTTCAAGCCGCGCTGACCCAAAGCGGGACCGACGGGCGGGGACGGGTTGGCTTGACCCGCCTTCACTTGCAGCTTCAAGCTGCCGATAATCTTCTTGGCCATCTGGCCTCTCCTTTATCACGGCGCCGCCCCTCATTGGGCTTTGGCGCGGTTTAGTGGTCCGGTCTGTCATGCCAGCACAAGTCTGGCACGCGCGCCTTCCACGCGATGCACTTAGAAGCCTTTCGACACCTGAGTGAATTCCAATTCGACAGGCGTTGCCCGTCCAAAGATCGAGACAGAGACTTTCAGGCGGTTGTGCGCCTCGTCCACATCCTCGACCATACCGTCGAAGCCCTCGAACGGGCCATCGGTGACTTTGACCTTCTCGCCAATGTCAAAGCGGATTAGGTTGCGCGGCGCAGCCTCGCCTTCTTCAACGCGGTTGAGAATGCCGTTCACTTCGGCATCGCGCATCGGCATCGGTTTGCCCTGCGGGCCCAAAAAGCCGGTGACGCGGTTGATCTGCGAAATCAGGTGGTAGCCCCGGCTCGACATTTCCATGCGCACCAGAACATAGCCCGGCATGAAGCGGCGCTCAGACGTGACTTTTTTGCCACGGCGCACTTCGATCACTTCTTCGGTGGGCACCAGAACTTCGTCGATCTCTTCTTGCAGACCGGCCTCGGCGACAGCGGTCTTGATCTGCTCGGCCACTTTCTTCTCGAAGTTCGAGAGAACAGAAACCGAATACCAGCGCTTGGCCATGCCACGTCCACCTTGTTCTTGCCCCGGCCTACCGCCGCAAGCGTCTGCGTTGTGCGCGGGTATGCCGCGCGAAGGAACAAAAAACAGCGCGCCGCCGAATCGCTGCGCGCCGAATGATCCGATAACCTGCGGCGGGATAGACCCCCACCGTTTAGAATTCAAGGAAAATCGGGCCAGCCTTGGGCTTTGCCGCGTCGATTAGTGAAAGGCACTTAACACAAAGGTCAGGCAGAATTTGATCAGCACGTCTGTCAAACTGAAGAACGTGGCGGTCAGCGCGGCCATGGCCAACACCATGACGGTGGTCAAAATGACCTCGCGCCGTCCGGGCCAGGCGATCTTTGCGGCCTCAGAGCGGACCTGTTGAATAAACTGGATCGGATTGGTCGTGGCCATGGGTCAGGTCCGCCTGAATGTGTTTAAGGTCAGATACGCCACAGGCCGCACAACTTCAAGCCCGCGCGGCACGCCATATCTTATCGCAGAAAACTGGCAGGAGTTGGGGGACTCGAACCCACGACCCTCGGTTTTGGAGACCGATGCTCTACCAACTGAGCTAAACTCCTA
>JBAXLX010000047.1:0-15218 GCA_037134595.1 Pseudomonadota bacterium | reverse complement strand
AGCAATTCTAAACCCCCCACCCCGATTCCCCACCCATCGCGCGGGTCTACCGCTCTATAACTCTTTACAACTTTCAGTTGGACATAAGCAAAAGATCCCAAGCATGTAACTGCTTGAGATCTTTGATAAATGGTGAGCCGGTCGGGATCCGAACCCGAGACCTACTGATTAAAAGTCAGTTGCTCTACCAGCTGAGCTACCGGCCCACTGAGGCGCTGACTAAGGAAAGCTGAAGGGGACGTCAACCCTTAATCCGCAGGCAAAACGGCAGGTTTGTGACAACGGGCCGCGGTTCGGCCTGTGAAGGGTCCTCAGCGTGCTGTCCGCTTAGCGCCGTCGGGTGGGCAAGGGGTGCGCTTTGGCTGTAAATACTGGCAAAGGCTGCAAGATGACGGTATGTCGACGCCATGAACTCGACAAGCACCCCACCTGGGCTTGCCTTCATGAAGATGCATGGGGCCGGCAATGATTTTGTGGTGATCGACTCGCGTCGGCGCGAGGCGGTGATGACCTCTGGGCTGGCGCTTGCCTTGGGGGATCGGCATCGCGGCGTGGGGTTTGACCAGTTGGCCGAAATTCGCAGCAGCGATACGGCTGATTTTGCGCTGGATTTTTGGAACAATGATGGCAGTCGCGCTGGGGCTTGTGGCAATGCGACGCGCTGTGTGTCGGATTATGTGATGCAGGGGGCGGGGGCCACCTCGGTAGATTTGGTGACACCGCGCGGGCGTCTGCGGGCGCAGCGTGTAAAGGGCAGCGTTTGGGTGAATATGGGCGCGCCGCAGCTTTTGTGGCGCGAGGTGCCCTTGGCATCGGCCGTTGACACGCTGCATTTGCCGCTTGCGGGTGACCCGGCGGCCGTGGGCATGGGCAATCCGCATTGTGTGCATTTTGTTGAGGATGCGGAAGCGGTTGATCTGGCAACCCTTGGACAGTCGGTCGAACATCACGCTCTGTTTCCGCAGCGCACCAATGTGGAATTTGCCTCTGTGATCGCCGCAGACCACTTGCGGATGCGGGTTTGGGAGCGCGGAGCGGGGGTGACGCTTGCCTGCGGGTCAGGCGCTTGTGCGACGGCAGTCGCAGCACATTTGCGTGGCCTGACCGGGCGCAAGGTGCAACTGGATATGGACGGTGGCGTGCTGACCGTCGATTGGCGCGCCGATGGGGTTTGGCTGACCGGCCCTGTGGCCCATGTGTTTGACGGGTTTGTGTCAGCCGAATTTGTGGCCAAGCACGCATGACGGGAACGTTTGACAAGGCCCCGATCTTTGCCACTCTCGGATGCCGTCTGAACGCCTATGAATCCGAGGCGATGAAAGAGCTTGCAGCCGCCGCTGGCCTTTCTGGCGCGGTGATTGTGAACACTTGTGCGGTAACCGCCGAGGCGGTGCGCAAAGCCAAGCAGGAAATCCGCCGTCTTGCCCGCGAAAACCCTGGCGCTGCGGTGATTGTCACGGGATGTGCCGCGCAAACGGAACCTGAGACCTTTGCCGAGATGCCTGAAGTGACGCGGGTGATCGGCAACCATGAAAAGATGCAGGCCGATACGTGGAATGGCCTGTCCAACAGCTTGAAACTGCCCGATCTGATCGGCGTGACCGAGAAAATTCAGGTCGACGATATCATGTCGGTGCGCGAAACGGCGGGCCATCTGATCGACGGGTTTGGCCGCCAGCGTGCCTATGTGCAGGTGCAAAACGGCTGCGATCACCGCTGTACCTTTTGCATCATTCCTTATGGTCGGGGCAACTCGCGGTCAGTTCCGGCGGGGGTGGTGGTCGAACAGGTCAAGCGATTGGTTGATAAGGGGTTTGCCGAGGTCGTGTTGACCGGCGTTGACCTGACCTCTTGGGGCGCAGACCTGCCCGGAGCCCCCCATCTGGGCGATCTGGTGCTGCGTCTTTTGCGGCTGACCGACATTGCCCGCTTGCGCATTTCCTCGATCGATTCGATCGAGGCTGATCCGGCCTTGATGGAAGCCATCGCCACCGAACCCCGTTTGATGCCGCATTTGCATTTAAGCCTGCAGGCGGGCGATGATATGATCTTGAAGCGCATGAAACGACGGCATTTGCGTGAGGATTCCATCCGTTTTTGCGCTGAAGCCCGTGCACTGCGGCCTGATATGGTCTTTGGGGCAGACCTGATCGCAGGCTTTCCGACTGAAACCGAAGAGATGTTCGTAAACTCTTTGAAACTGGTGGAAGACTGCGATCTCACCTTTTTGCACGTCTTCCCCTTTAGCCCGCGCAAGGGCACGCCTGCCGCCCGTATGCCGCAGGTCAAGGGGCCAGAGATCAAGGCCCGCGCTGCCCGTCTGCGCGCCGCAGGCGATCTTGCGCTAGAGCGTCATCTGGCCGCCCAAATCGGACAGCTGCATCAGGTCTTGATGGAAGCCCCCCGCATGGGCCGCACGGGGCAGTTCGCTGAAGTGGCCTTTGCCACAGACCATCCAGAGGGCACGGTGGTTGCCGCGCAGATTACCGGCCACCACAACGGCCAATTGTTGGCGCAAGCGGTATAATCAAAACTGCCGGATCGTGTCGCCCGGTTGTAGGGTGGGGAACAGTTCGATGACCTCTGGTTCAAGATCAGCCGATTGATTGCGCGCGGCGATAATGCCTGCCGCACGGCGGCCGATCTCCAGCCGGCACGCGTCCATCGTGGCCAAACGGCGCGGCAGGCCGTCTAGCAACTCTACCCCGTTAAACCCTGCCAAACCGACTTTGCCGGGCACGTCGATGCCCTGATCCAGACAGTACAAAAGCCCACCGGCCCCAATCATGTCATTGGAATAATACAGAAAATCAACCTGCGGGCTGCGGCGCAGCACGGCGGCGGTCATCTCGCGGCCTTTGAGCAGGGCTGATCCGCCATCGTAAAACTCGCGGTCGACCAAGGCCATACCGTTGCGGCGCAGCGCCTCTTCAAAACCGTCCAGACGTTTTTTGGCGCGAAAATCGTTGGGCATTTGCGTGCCCATAAAGGCAATCTGCCGGTAGCCCGAGGCGATGATCGCCTCGGCCATCTGGCGGCCTGCGCGGCGGTGCGAGATGCCCACGGCGCTGTCGATCGGCTGCCCGTCAATATCCATAATCTCAACAATCGGAACACCCGCCTGCGCCATCATGGCGCGCGCGGGGGCGGTATGTTCCAGACCCGCGATGATCACGCCCGAGGGTCGCCAGCTGAGCATTTCGTACAGCACCGTCTCTTCGCGGTCGGGCAGATAGTTTGTCACCCCCACCACGGGCTGCAAGCCAGTGTTCTCCAGCACCGAAGAGATGCCCGTCATCACCTCGGGGAAGACCATGTTCGACATCGAGGGGATGATGACTCCCACCAAGTTAACCCTTTGGCTGGCCAAAGCGCCCGCAATTTTGTTCGGAACATAGCCCAAGGCGCGGCTAGCCTGCAGCACACGTTCCCGCGTGGCGGGCGACACATCGCCCCGGTTGCGCAACACGCGGCTGACCGTCATTTCACTGACGCCAGAGGCTTCGGAAACATCGCGCAGCGTCAGGGCACGCCGTGGCTGGGTGTTGATAGGCTTGGTCAAACCGTATCCCTTCGTTTGACTGCTATTATCGTGAAATCTTTCGCTTGTCCAAGCCACGTTTTTGCGCTATGTTACCGCTAACGGGGTCGGTCTTTGGCCTCGGCGATATCCGGCGCGGCCTGCAAGCTCTCAACCCAGACGCAATGGACCCAAGGGGGAGTGGTGGGCCAAATTCACTCCCCCTTTTCTTTTCCCAAACTGTCATCGTCAAAACGGTCGCCTACCAAGGGCATTTGGGCGATCAGCCCGCTTGGGTGTTTGGGCAAAAGCTCAAGCGGCCGTCGCTAAGTCTGGGTAATTGTGGCTGCGCATGTGCTCAGCAAGGTTGACCCGTTTCGCAAACCGTTTTACTCATCGCTTCAGGGATTGGCCCCGTAGCTCAGCTGGATAGAGCGACGGTTTCCTAAACCGTAGGCCGCGTGTTCGAATCACGCCGGGGTCACCAGACCAAAAAGGGGGCCGTGGCCCCCTAAGGTCGCAAAATTCAATCCAGATCAGATATCCAGATGCTCCACATTCAGCGCGTTGGCCTGAATGAAATCGCGGCGGGGTTCGACGACATCGCCCATCAGTTTGGTAAAAATGTCATCGGCTTCGGCCAGATCGTCAACCTTCACCTGCAGCAAGGTGCGCGCTTCGGGGTCAAGGGTGGTTTCCCAAAGCTGGCCGGGGTTCATTTCGCCCAAGCCTTTGTAGCGTTGCAGCGACAGGCCCTTTTCGCCCTCTGTCAGGACCGATTTCAGCAGGTCAACGGGGCCAAACACCGGCTGGTCGCGGTCTTTGCGCGCCAATCGGCCCGCGTCGCGGTAGACATCGCGGTCGCGCTTGGCGATCACGGCCAAGCGCCGCGCCTCGCCAGAGCGCAGCACAGCCCCGTCCAGCGTGCGCAGTTCTTCCACCCCGCGCAGGATGCGCGACAGGCGGATGCCGTGGTCTTGCGTGATGCGCCCAACCCACGAACGTTCGAATTCCGGTGCCACAAGGTTCAAGCGGCGGGCGACCTGATCGGCCACCACCTGCAAATCGCCCTCCGAAGCCCCTGGGTCAAAGGCCCCCGCTAGGGCCGCCTGTTCCAGAATGGCACGCGGGTAATGGGTGGGAAAGGCATCCAGCACACGGCGAAAGGCACGCGCGCCTTCAATCACGCGCACCAGATCATTGCCCGCGATTTCAGTGCCGTCAGCCAGCCGCAAAACTGCGCCTTCGACACCCATTTCGATCAGGTAATCGTCCAGGGCAACTTGGTCTTTCAGATAGACCTCAGACTTGCCCCGCGCCACTTTGTACAGCGGCGGTTGGGCGATATACAGATAGCCACCTTCGATCAACTGCGGCATTTGCCGGAAGAAAAAGGTCAAAAGCAGGGTGCGGATATGCGCGCCGTCCACATCGGCGTCGGTCATGATGACCACCTTGTGGTAGCGCAACTTCTTGATATCAAACTCGTCACGGCCAATGCCCGTGCCCAAAGCCGTGATCAGTGTGCCAATTTCCTGACTGCCCAGCATCCGGTCAAAGCGGGCGCGTTCCACGTTCAGGATCTTGCCCTTCAGCGGCAAGACGGCCTGATTGGCGCGCGAGCGGCCCTGTTTGGCCGACCCGCCGGCCGAGTCACCTTCGACCAGAAACAGTTCCGATTTGGCTGGATCGCGTTCTTGGCAATCGGCCAGTTTTCCGGGCAGGCTGGCCACATCCAGCGCCGTCTTGCGCCGTGTCAGATCGCGTGCCTTGCGGGCGGCTTCGCGGGCTAAGGCGGCCTCGATAATCTTGCCAACGATGATGCGGGCGGCGGCGGGGTTTTCTTCGAACCACTCGCCCAGCTTTTCGTTGACCAAGTTTTCAACTGCGGGGCGTACTTCGGAAGACACCAGCTTGTCTTTGGTCTGGCTGGAAAACTTCGGGTCGGGAACCTTTACAGACAAAACGCAGGTCAATCCTTCGCGGGCGTCATCGCCGGTGAAGTCGATCTTTTCTTTCTTCGCAATGCCAGAGCTTTGCGCATAAGCGTTGATCGTGCGCGTTAAGGCGCCGCGAAATCCTGCCAAATGCGTGCCGCCATCGCGCTGCGGAATGTTGTTTGTGAACGGCAGTACGTTTTCGTGGTAGCTGTCATTCCACCACATCGCCACTTCCACCCCGATGCCGTTCTTTTCGCCGATCATATAGATCGGCTCGGGCATCACGGGTGCTTTCGAGCGGTCGATGTATTTGACAAACTCGCGCACGCCGCCGTCGTAATACATCTCGGTCCGCAAAGCCTCGGCGGGGCGTTCGTCTTCCAGCACGATTTTGACGCCAGAGTTCAAGAACGCCAGTTCGCGCAGCCGCACTTCCAGCGTTTTGAACTGGTATTCCAGATTGGAAAAGGTGCCGTCAGGAACGTTGGTCTTGGCACTGGCCAAAAAGCGCACCTGCGTGCCTTTTTGGCCGGGGGCGGGGCCCACGGGGTAGACGTGCACCGTGCAATCGCCATGTTCAAAGCGCGCACGGTATTCGGTGTCGTCGCGCCAGACGGTCAGCTCCAGCCATTCCGACAGGGCGTTGACGACCGAAACCCCCACCCCGTGCAAACCGCCAGAGACTTTGTAAGCGTTGCCGGATTCGTCGGTGTTGTTGAATTTGCCGCCTGCGTGCAGTTGGGTCATGATGACTTCGGCGGCAGAAACACCCTCTTCCTCGTGCATGTCCACGGGGATGCCGCGCCCATTGTCGCGCACCGAAACCGAGCTGTCGGCGTGGATTCTTACGCTGACTTCGGTGGCATGGCCGGCCAAGGCTTCGTCGATGCCGTTATCGACAACTTCATACACCATATGGTGCAGGCCCGACCCGTCATCGGTGTCGCCAATATACATGCCGGGGCGCTTGCGAACAGCGTCTAACCCCTTGAGAACTTTGATAGAACTTGCGCCGTAGCTTTCGGTGATCTTGGGCTCTTCAGCCATGTGCAGTGCACCCCTGTATAAGCGTACAATTTATACAATTCTTTGAAGGCATTGTCACGCGCCGGACACAATATTTAGCGGTTAGGCAAACGGAATAACGCAAGCGACAAGGATCAGCAGGCCACCCGAAATCCGGTTCAGCATCTGCACCCGCGCAGGGCTAGACAGCAGATCACGGGCACGGTCTAAGAACAGCGCAAGACCCAGATTGCCCACCAAGGGCACGGCGACAGAGACGGCCAAGACAGCGGAAGTATCACCCCCCGTCAGGCGCGACAGGTCGCCGAAAAAGCCGGGCAGAACGGTCATGTAAAACAAGATGGCTTTGGGGTTGCCCATCACCGCCGCAACGCCTGTCATCAGCCCAGCCACCCTGCCCGGACGGGTTAATTTGCTGTCGGCAGACATCAGCGTGCCTGACTTGGCAATCAGAAAAGCCCCCATCACCGCGAAGGTCGCCGCCGCGATCCAGCGCAGAATGTGCAGCGCCTCGCCGTATTGCGCCAAAACCCAGCCCATGCCGAAAATCGCCAGCGCGGGCCACAGGCAATCGCCCAGCGTCACGCCCAAAGCCAAGGGCCAAGCGGCGGCAAAACCCCCTGACAAGGCGCGCGCCAGCAGCGCAACCCAAACAGGCCCCGGCACGGCCCAAAGCCCCGCCATGCCCAAGGCATAAAGGCCCAACTCTGCCAAGCTAAGCGTCATCAGAACACACTCCGCAAACGGATCGCGCCAAGGATGGGGTGCAAGTTTTGCAGGTTAACGAAGCGACATTCTGAAACCAATTCGTTAATCATCCGCTTCAATCCGGCTTTCGCCGCCTGCTTCGCTGACCCGCAGCATTTGCGCCCGGGGCCCAAGGCTGTCAAACAGGCCCGGTTCGGTGCCGCTTAAGATTGCCTGCGCGCCAAGGCTGCAAATCTCGTCATACAAAGCGCCGCGCCGCCCGACGTCCAAATGGGCGGCCACTTCGTCAAACAGCAACACCGGCGGCTGGCCTAAATCTTGCGCCAAGGCGCGGGCGTTGGCTAAGATCAGGCTGATCAGCAGCGCCTTTTGTTCCCCGGTCGAGCATTGATCGGCACTCTGCCCCTTGGCGCGATAGACCGCCTGCAAGTCTGTGCGGTGCGGGCCAACCAAGGTGCGCCCCGCCGCCATATCGCGCCGCCGCCCTTGGGCAAGGGCAAGGCCAAGATCGGCAGGCTCTTCCCCCTCGGGGGCCACCAGATCCAGATCGGCCTGCGGAAAGGCCGTATCTGCGCCCTGCTGGGCTTGCACCAAGCGCGCCAAAGCGCCGCTGCGGTTGGCCATGATCTGTGCCCCCGCCTCGGCCATCTGCGCCTCAAGCGCGCCGTACCAGTGCGGGTCGCTGGCCCCCTCTTTCAACAGGCGATTGCGGTCGCGCATGGCTTTTTCATAGGCCAAAGACGCCTCGGCATGGTCGGGCGTAAAGCTAAGCGTCATGCGGTCTAAAAACCGCCGCCGCCCTTCTGCGCCTTCGATCCAAAGCCGGTCCATCGCAGGCACCAGCCACAGAATGCGCAAGATACGGCCTAGGGCGGTTTGGCTGGTGGCTTTGTCATCAATGCGCACCTCGCGCGGGGTGGCACCTTCGGCCCAAGTTTCCACCTTATGCGAGGAGCCACCCAAACCGCGCACCTCGGCTAACACCTTCCAGCCGATCGCTGTGGGCTGGCGCGCCAAATCGCCGCTGGCCGCGCGGCGCAGGCCACGCCCGGGCGACAGCAGCGAAATCGCTTCCAGAATGTTTGTCTTGCCCGCCCCGTTCGGCCCCGAAATCGCCACGGGCCGCCCGTCAAACACCACCCGCCCCGCGCGGTGGCTGCGAAACTGCGATAAGGCCAGCGTTGTGATGGACAGACCACTCACCCGCCTACCCTTTCATCTTTGCCCAAATAGCCCCAAGGTCCAAAGGCAGCGCCTTTGGCTGTCACACGCGCATCGGCATGACGACATAGGTGGCCGACATATCATTTCCTTCCCGCATCAAGGTCGGATCACCGGAGGAGTTGAACAGGAAGACCGCATTTTCGCGGTCAACCTGCCCGGCAATTTCCAGCAAATACTTGGCATTAAAGCCAATTTCCAACCGTTCGGCATCATAGGCCACGGCCAGTTCCTCTTCGGCGGCACCTGAGTCAGGGGCGTTTACTGACAAGATCAGCCGGTCGTCTTCCAGCGTCAGTTTCACCGCCCGCGAGCGTTCTGCCGATACGGTGATCACACGGTCGACCGCTTTGGCAAATTCAGCGGCGTCCACTTCCAGACGGCGGGTGTTGCCCGTGGGGATCACGCGGGAATAATCTGGGAAGGTGCCATCGATCACTTTCGAGGTCAGGCTAACAGCGGGCGTGGCAAAGCGGATCTTGGTTTCAGAAACCGAAACCGCAATCTGTGCATCGTCATCATCCAGCAACTTGCGCAACTCGCCCACAGTCTTGCGCGGCACGATCACGCCGGGCATTCCGGCGGCATCTTCGGGCAAAGCGGCATCAATCTGCGCCAAGCGGTGGCCATCGGTCGCCACACAGCGCAGAATAGGACCATCGGCTGACTTGGCCACATGCATGTACACGCCGTTCAGATAATACCGGGTTTCCTCGGTTGAAATGGCGAACTTGGCCTTGTCGAACAGACGGCGCAGCACGCCGGCGGGGGCGGTAAAATTGGTGGAATATTCCGAGCTTGCCATCACAGGGAAATCCTCGCGCGGCAGGGTTGCCAGCGAAAAGCTGGACCGTCCGGCTGCAATGGCCAAACGTCCGGCGGCAGCATCGTCAATCAGGCTGACCAGCGCGCCATCGGGCAGTTTGCGCACGATTTCATGCAGCATCACGGCCGACACCGTGGTCGACCCGGCCCGTTCCACCATGGCGGGGGCGCGGTCGACCACTTCGATGTCAAGATCGGTGGCGCGGAAGCTGGCGGTGTTGCCCTCGGCCTCGATCAAGACGTTGGCAAGGATCGGAATGGTGTTGCGGCGTTCGACCACCGATTGCGCCTGCGCCAGCGCCTTAAGAAGTGCGGCACGTTCGATCGAGAGTTTCATATTCCCATCCCTTTGTCTTGCCGCACGCTTGGCGCGGGGCCTTGACCCTATCGCGTTTGGTATAATTCACAAGGGGCAGCTCGAACGGCCCACGAAAATCTCTTTGACCGAGGGCACAAGACCCCCGCTCTGCTTAGGCTTGCAGCAACCGTTTGAGCAACTGCATGTCATCTGACAACTGACTATCCGTCGTCATCAGCTCTTCGATCTTTTTCACGCCGTGCATGATCGTCGTGTGATCGCGCCCGCCAAACCGCCGCCCGATTTCCGGCAAACTGCGCGAGGTCAGCTGCTTGGCCAGATACATCGCCATTTGCCGGGGCCGTGCGATGGTGCGCAGACGCTTCGGCCCGATCATGTCGCTCAGGCGGATGTTGTAATGCTCGGCCACTTTGCGCTGGATTTCCTCGATCGTCAGCTTGCGATCCGAGGCGCGCAGAATATCGGCCAAGCAATCTTGCGCCAGTTCCAGCGTGATTTCGCGCCCCACCAAAGAGGCAAAGGCGAACAGACGGGTCAAAGCGCCTTCCAGCACGCGCACGTTGGTGGTGATGCGGTGGGCCAAGAATTCCAGTACGCCAGAGGCGATTTGCAGGCCGTGGTATTGCGCGCGGTAGTGTTCAGCCTTGGTTTGCAAAATGCCCAAACGCAGTTCGTAATCAGTCGGGTGCAGGTCAACCACCAGCCCGCATTGCAGGCGCGACTTGATGCGTTCTTCCAAGTCTTTAATTTCGCCCGGCGCGCGGTCGGCGGAAATGACGATCTGTTTGTTCTGATCGACCAGCGCGTTGAAGGTGTGGAAGAATTCCTCTTGGGTGGAATCTTTGCCTGCGATGAATTGCACATCGTCCACCATGAGCACATCGACCGAGCGGAAGATTTCCTTGAAATCCATGATCTGGCGTTCGCGCAACGCCTGCACAAAACGGTACATGAACTGTTCGGCTGACAGATACAGCACCCGCATGTCGGGTTGGCGCAGGGTTAGTTCGTGGGCGATGGCATGCATCAGGTGGGTTTTGCCGAAGCGCACGCCGCCGTACAAGAACAAGGGGTTGAACGTCACAGGCCCACCGGCAGCCACACGGCGGGCGGCGGCATGGGCCAATTCGTTGGGTTTGCCCACCACAAAGGTGTCAAAGGTAAAGCGCGCATCCAAGGGCGCGCCGGGCAATTCTTCGTCCACAGGGCGGGTTGGGCGGGTCAGCGGGCGGGCCAAGGTTTTCTTGACCTCGACCTTGGGTGCCGGAGCTTCGCGGCTGACCGAGAATTCCACGCGCTGAACGGCCGCGCCCGATTGCTGCAGTTCGCGCAAAATATGGTCGGCAAAATTGCGCGACACCCAATTGCCGAAGAAAGACGTAGGAACCTCAAAGTGTGCCACGCCGTTTGACAGAGCAAGCAGTTTTAAAGGCTCGATCCACGTCGCATAGTTGTTGCGGCCCAAGCGGGGGACCAATTGCTCACGTACCTGATCCCAAGTCTCATGCGTCATCATTTTGTCCAAAGGCCGTAATCCACAAAGAATCGCGGGCCCTGCCATCTAAATTTCACCGTTGGACCCGTGACGCCCTGGGATAGGCCAAAACATTCGGAGAACCGAAAGTTTAAAGACCTCCTAAAACAAATAAAGCCAGCCAACAGAATCGGTGCCGACCGTCTTTATAAGTGGCTTTAGCGCCTCTGCTCGAAAGCAAACGAACCAAACCACGGATCTATAACCGTTTTCTGTCATCTTGCGGCCAAACTGGCAGGTTCGGCATTGCAGAAATACGGCCTAGGATCCCCTTTGTCCCCCAAAGCGACCTAAATCGCCTTGTCACTTTAGCAATCCCTTAGGCACGAGGGCAACCGAACTTCGCTCTTGACACAGGGTCTTGGCAAAAGAATCCCCCCATGCGCGTCGACAGTCTCACGTCGCCGAAAATGCAAAAAGCGCATTCCTTTCAGAATGCGCCTCGCCATTGTCAGTCTACGAATGGCCTTAGACAGCGGCCACGGCACCAAGCGTTTTCACACGGTGGTTCAAGCGCGAGATTTTGCGTGCAACAGTGTTCTTGTGCAGAACGCCTTTGCTGACACCGCGCATGATTTCGGGCTGCGCTGCCTTGAGCGCGGCTGCCGCCGCATCTTGGCTGCCGGAGGCCAGCGCCTCTTCAACTTTACGCAGGAACGTGCGGATCCGCGAACGGCGCGCCTTGTTCACGTCTTGGCGAGCCTCGGATTGGCGGGCGCGCTTTTTGGCTTGGGCGGTGTTTGCCATATCTTTTTCGGTGTCCGTTTGGGTCTATCTGATCTGAGGTTGGGTCTATAGTGCCAGGCTGCGGCCCCGTCAACGGGCATTCGTGATGCTTGTCCAAAGTTGGACGGGCGATTGGTCAGGATAGCCTTCATTTCTGCGGTTTTATGCCAAGTCGCAACGGGTGCATGATCAGCGCCGTGTTCTGACAGCCTATCGTTCCTGCGGCCCAAAAGCCGATTCGGCAGCACAGGCTGTTGGATCCTCTTTGGCGCCGCGTCACCTTTGGCAAGACGGGCAATAAAACGACGACCGCCCCGCTTGCACCAGCCGCATAATCGCCGTGGCGCAGGTGGGGCAGGCTTGGCCTTCGCGGTCATAGACGCGGAACGTGTGTTGGAAATACCCCAACTCACCATCCGCTTGGCGGTAGTCGCGCAGGCTTGATCCTCCGGCCTCGATCGCCTCGATCAGAACAGTGCGGATGATCGGCACCAGTGCCGCAGCCTGATTCGGCGTCAGGTCGCCCGCCAAACGGGTGGGCGCGATGCCTGCGCGGTGCAGCACCTCGCAGACATAGATATTGCCAAGGCCTGAGACGATCTTTTGATCCAGCAGCGCCGATTTGATTGGCGTGGCGCGATTTTCCAGTCGGTGGGTCAGGTAGGTTTCGTTGAACCCATTGCCCAAAGGTTCCGGCCCCAGATCGGCCAGCAACTTATGCGCCTGCCAGCGGGCGGTTGGCATCAGGTCCATCGCGCCAAAGCGGCGCGGGTCGTTAAAGGTCACGCGCGCGCCTGAGCCCATTGTCAGCACCACATGGTCGTGCTTTTGCGGTGCGGGGTGGTCGTGGTGAAACCGGCCAATCTGCGCGCCCGAAATCAGCATCCGCCCCGACATGCCCAGATGAATCAACAACGTCTCGCCAGAGGATAAGTCAGCCAGAATATACTTCGACCGCCGCCGCAGGGCTTGCACCACCACCCCCGTCAACCGCGCCGCCATGTCTTTGGGCAAAACAAAGCGCAGATCGGGGCGGTTGACCTGTGCTTGGTCGATCTTTTGCCCCTCCATCACGGGCAAAAGGCCACGGCGCACGGTTTCCACTTCGGGCAGTTCGGGCATCTGGTTCCTATAGGTTGAGGCGCTGGCCCACACCGCCTATAAGGTCTGTGACGCCAAGGAAGGGCAAGCCCCGATGAACGAACACGCCACCACCCATTTCGGCTATCAAACCGTGAACGAGGATGACAAGGCCGGCATGGTGCATGGGGTCTTTACCCGTGTTGCCAGCAAATATGACATCATGAACGACCTGATGTCAGTGGGCATCCATCGCCTGTGGAAAGAGGCGATGATGGATTGGCTGAACCCCCGCCCGGGCCAGCGCCTGTTGGATGTGGCAGGTGGCACCGGCGATGTGGCCTTTCGCTTCTTGGGCCGCGCGCCGGATTCGGTGGCGACCGTGCTGGATATGACCGAATCCATGCTGATCGAAGGCCGCAAACGGGCCGAGGCGGAACGCCTGTCGGATCGGCTGGAGTGGATCGTGGGCGACGCTATGGCCCTGCCCTTTGCCGATAACAGCTTTGACACCTACACAATCAGCTTTGGCATCCGCAACGTGGTGCGCGTTCAAGATGCGCTCAGCGAAGCGTTTCGTGTGCTGCGCCCCGGTGGGCATCTGATGGTGCTGGAATTCTCGCAAATACCGAACGAGATGCTGCAAAAGGCTTATGATCTGTATTCCTTTAACGTCATCCCGCCCTTGGGCAAGCTGGTGACGGGGGATCGTGACAGCTACCAATATCTGGTCGAATCGATCCGCAAATTCCCCCAGCAAGAGGTCTTCGCCACGATGATTCGCAAAGCGGGCTTCGCGCAGGTGAAATACCGCAATCTGACGATGGGTGTTGCAGCCCTTCATTCCGGCTGGAAGGTCTGATGCGGGGACCGCACAATCTTTGGCGGCTGATACGCACCGGCGCCACCTTTGAACGCACCGGCGCGATACGGGTTATTCTGGAAGGCTTCGGTGCGCCGATGTCGGTGCGCATTCTGGCGCATACGCTGGCGTGGCCGTTCATCTGGCTTGGGCTGCGCGGGGACCCTGCATTGCCACCTGTCACCCGTGCTTTGACAGCACTTGGGCCGTCTTACATCAAATTCGGCCAAATCCTGTCGACCCGCCCCGATATTGTGGGAGACAAGATGGCGCTGCAGTTGAAATACCTGCAAGACCAGTTGCCGCCCTTTTCCACCGATGTGGCCAAGGCCATGGTCGAAGCGGAACTGGGCCAAAGCGTTGAAACCATCTTTGCCGCGTTTTCCGAACCCGTGGCCGCAGCGTCGATCGCGCAGGTGCACAAGGCGCGGTTGGTGGAAAATGACCGCGCGGTGGCTGTTAAGGTGCTGCGCCCGGGGATTGAACGCGCCTTTCGCAAAGATATCGACGCCTTTTATCTGGCGGCCAGTACGCTGGAACTGCTTCTCCCCTCGACCCGCCGCTTGCGCCCGCTGGAAGTGATCCGCCATTTCGAAGGCGTGGTCTTGGGCGAGTTGGACTTGCGGCTGGAAAGCGCCTCGGCGTCCGAGTTTCGCACCAACACGGCCAAGGATGCGGGCTTTCAGGTGCCCCAACCCGTCTGGCGGCTGTCAGGCCGCAGCGTGATGACGATGGATTGGGCCGAAGGGATCAGTCTGGCCGACAATGCCGCGCTGGATGCGGCGGGTCATGACCGCGTGAAGCTGGGCAACCGCGTGTTGCAGTTGTTCTTAAGCCACGCCCTGCGCGACGGGTTTTTTCACGGCGATATGCACCAAGGCAACCTGAAGGTTGCCGCCAATGGCGATATTATCGCCTATGACTTTGGCATCATGGGCCGGATTGATGCCTATACCCGCAAAGTCTATGCCGAAATCCTGATGGGCTTCATCCAGCGCAACTATCGCCGCGTGGCGGAAGTGCATTTTGAGGCAGGCTATGTCCCCGCCGACCGCGATGTCGAGGCCTTTGCCTCCGCCCTGCGCGCCGTGGGCGAGCCGATCTTCGGGATGGAGGCGAACCGCATTTCGATGGCCAAGCTTTTGGCCTATCTGTTCGAAGTGACCGAACGCTTCGGCATGCAAACCCGCACCGAGCTGATCTTGCTGCAACGCACCATGGTCGTGGTCGAGGGTGTTGCCCGCAGTCTGGATGACAATATCAACATCTGGGAGGTCGCCCGCCCCGTGGTGGAAAGCTACATCCGCAAACATGTCGGTCCCTTGGCACTGATTCGCGATCTGGTCAGCACGGTCGAGGTGCTGGCCCGCTTTGGCCCCAGATTGCCGGGACTGGTCGAGAATTTGCTGATCGCCCAAGCCGAAGGCCCCAAAGTGCCGCCCAAACGCCTTGGGGTG
>JBAXLX010000046.1:0-15241 GCA_037134595.1 Pseudomonadota bacterium | reverse complement strand
CTTGCGCCAGATAGCCCACGCGGGCACCTTTGGCGGCCCAAGCATCGCCGACAAAATCCTTGTCGATCCCGGCCATGATGCGCAGCAAGGTCGACTTGCCCGACCCGTTCACGCCCACGACCCCGATCTTCACCCCGGGCAGGAAGTTGAGCTTGATGTTCTCAAAACATTTCTTGCCGCCCGGATAGGTCTTGGAGACATTGTCCATGTGGTAGACGTATTGATAATTGGCCATCTGCGCGCTCCATCCGAATTTGACCTTCATCTAAGGGAAAGGCCGCGCCGCTTCAACGCCGATTGCGGTTGACATGGGCGTAAGGTCGCCCTGAAATTGCGCTTTGGTGACCAAGGGGCCGAAAGACAAATGGTTGAGGGCTTTCCAGCGGCCTATCGGGGCATGGTCGTGGGCCTGCTGGGCGGGTCGTTTGATCCGGCCCATGCAGGGCATGTGCACATCACCCGCGAGGCGCTGCGGCGCATCGGGCTGGACCGGGTGTGGTGGCTGGTCAGCCCGGGCAACCCGCTAAAGGCCGACGCGCCGGCCCCGATGGCCCTGCGCATGGCGCGCGCGCGCGAAAAGCTGGGCGATGACCCGCGGGTGGTTGTTAGCGACCTTGAGTCGCGTCTTGGCACGCGGGCCACGGTTGACACCCTGCGCCGCTTGCAGGCCCTTTATCCCGGCGTGCGCTTTGTCTGGATCATGGGGGCGGATAACCTTGTGCAGTTTCACCGCTGGCGCAACTGGCGGCAGATCATGGCGCGCGTGCCCGTGGCCGTCATGGCGCGGCCCGGCGCGGGGTTGGCGGCGCGGCTTTCGGTTGCGGCACGCGCCTTTCGCGGGGCACGGGTTTTGGCACCGGATCTTTTGACCCATCGCAACGCGCCGGTTTGGTGCTTTGTGAACATGCCGCTGCATGCGGCCTCGTCCAGCCTCATTCGCGCGCGCGGCGAGTGGCGGCGCTAAGCCTGTTGATTTGGTGCGGGCTTGCAGTCTACGACTTGGGCATAGAGGAGCAGCACCATGGCAGCAGCGAATTGGACGCGGCGTTGGGTCTTGGCGGGTTTGGGCGCGGGGCTTGCAGCGCCAAGCTTGGCTGCACCCCAAAGCGCCACAACCGCGGATCTGGTCGCCAAAGCCAAACTGACCGGCACCACCGGTTTTTGCCTGGCCGATGTCGCCACGGGGGAAATCCTTGACAGCTTTCATGCCTCTGCACCGGTTCCTCCGGCCAGTGTCGCAAAGACCATCACCGCGCTTTATGCGCTCGATGTATTAGGGGCCGATCACCAATTTGCGACCCAAGTTCTGGCCACCGGGCCGCTCAGCGGCGGCACTTTGGCAGGCGATCTGATCCTGTCGGGCGGCGGCGACCCAACGCTGGACACCGACGCCTTGGGCGAGATGGCCGCCGCCTTGGCCCGCAGCGGTTTGCGACAGGTGACAGGGCGCTTTTTGGTCTATGCCGGGGCATTGCCCACGTTCGATCGGATCAGCGACGACCTTCCCGTCGAGGCTGCCTATGATCCGGGCCTGTCCGGCCTGTCTTTGAACGAAAACCGCGTCAATCTGGAATGGACCAAGGGCGCAGCCACAGCGCGCATGACCGCGCCCAGCCTGCACTATTTGCCACAGATCACGGGTATAAAGCTGGCCGTGGTCGACCGTGATACACCCGTTTTCACCTATTCCGACCAAGGCCGCGAAAGCTGGACAGTCGCGCGCACGGCCATGGCCAAGGCCGGCAACCGCTGGTTGCCGGTGCGCCATGTCGCGCCCTATGTGGCCGAGGTTTTCGCCAGCCTTTGCGCAATGCAGGGCATTTCGCTGCCAAAACCTCAGATGATCGCGGCGCTTCCTGCCTCGTCACCGCTTCTGACATGGCCCAGTGCCCGCCTGTCGCCCATCCTGCGCGAGATGCTGAAATATTCCACCAATATCACCGCCGAAACGCTGGGGCTGGCGGCCTCTGGCGCGCCGTCGTTGCAAGGCTCTGCTCAGACGATGCAGGCTTGGGCGGTTAAGGCTTTGGGCCTGACCGCCAGCTTTGTTGACCATTCCGGCCTTGGGGCGAAGTCGCGCGTCACAGCCGAAGGGATGATGCGCGCGCTCATGGCGGGCGAAAAGCGCCCCTCAGGCGCGGGGCTGCGGGCTTTGTTAAAAGAGGTCAGCCTTAAGGACGAAAAGGGCAGCGCCCTGATCGGCGGGCCGGTGAAAATTCACGCCAAAAGCGGCACGCTGAACTTTGTCTCGGGCCTTGCGGGGTTTTTGACGCAAGCCTCAGGCCGCGATCTGGCCTTTGCCATCTTCTCCGCCGATCCCGAACGGCGCGAGGCCGTGCCCGTCGATCAGCGCGAACACCCGCCGGGGCAAAAGGCTTGGGTCGGACGGGCGCGCGGGCTGCAAAACGGCTTGCTGCGGCACTGGGCCAGTTTGGCTTAGGGGCGCAAATGCCGCACCCGCGCGCCCCATTCGATGGCGGCGGCGTGCAGGCGGTCAATCGCCAGCTCCTCGCGCACCTCTTCCAACATGCGCAGCTCTACCTCGCGCAGCGTACCGTCGGCGGCGGCCACATCGCAGGCCAGCGCATAGGCGGTTTCATAAAGCCGCTCAGGCAGGGCATCGCGGATCAGGCCGAAGAGGGCGGCCAGCCCGTCTTCTTCTTCAAACAGGTCAAACACCGTCTGCGCGATCAGCCGAATGCGGTCGTTGTCGTAGTCGGCAAAGACCGGCAAATGGTGCACAATGCGCTGCATGGCCACCAGTTCGGTCGTGCGCAGCTGCTCATCGGCCGCCGAAACGGCGATCATCACGGCAATCAGCGCATCGGGCGGCGACATCGAGGCGGGCGGGGCATCGAGCATAGGTCTTCCTTTCGCATTTCCCCCTGACAATATTGACGCCACGGCAGGTGGGCAATACAGGACGGGGGTCAAGAGCGGCATTGCGCCGCTCGTCTGGAGGACCCCTTTATGAGCACCTTGCGTGACGCCGCGATGAAGTCGAAAGCCTGGCCCTTTGAAGAGGCCCGCGCTTTGCTCAAACGCACCGAACACAAGGCGCATGACAAAGGCTATGTGCTGTTTGAAACCGGCTATGGCCCTTCCGGCCTGCCGCATATCGGCACCTTTGGCGAGGTGGCGCGCACCACCATGATCCGCCGCGCCTTCGAGGTGATCTCAGACATCCCGACCCAGCTGATCTGCTTTTCCGATGACGTGGACGGCATGCGCAAAGTGCCCGAAAACGTGCCCCAGCAAGAAATGTTGCGCCAGCATATGCAAAAGCCGCTGACCTCGGTGCCCGATCCTTATGGCGAATTCAACAGCTTTGGCGACCATAACAACGCGATGTTGCGGCGGTTCTTAGATACTTTTGGCTTCCAGTACGAATTCTATTCCGCAACCGAATTTTACAAATCCGGCCGCTTTGACGACACGCTGCGCCTGTGTGCTGAACGCTATGACGCGATCATGGCGATCATGCTGGCCTCGCTGCGCGAAGAGCGCCAGCAGACCTATTCATGCTTTTTGCCCATCCATCCCGAAACGGGTCGTGTGCTGTATGTGCCGATGAAAGAGGTGAACGCCAAAGACGCCACCATCACCTTTGACGACGAAACTGGCCGCGAATGGACGCTGCCTGTGACGGGCGGCAACGTGAAGCTGCAATGGAAGCCCGACTTTGGCGCCCGCTGGGCGGCCCTTGGGGTCGATTTCGAGATGTACGGCAAAGACCATTCCACCAACACGCCGATCTATGACGGCATCTGCACCGCGCTGGGGGGCCGTGCGCCCAACCATATGACTTACGAGCTGTTCTTGGATTTCGAGGGCCAGAAAATCTCCAAATCCAAAGGCAATGGCCTGACGATTGACGAATGGCTGACCTATGCCGCCACGGAATCGCTGAGCTATTTCATGTATCAAAAGCCCAAAACCGCCAAGCGGCTGTGGTGGGATGTGATCCCCAAAGCGGTGGATGAATACCACCAGCAGCTTAAAGCCTATCCGACCGAAGACATCGACGCGCAGGTCAACAATCCGGTGTGGCACATCCACGGCGGCCATGTGCCCGAGTCAAAGATGGTTGTCAGCTTTGCCATGCTGCTCAACCTCGCCTCGGTCGCGGGGGCCAAGGATGCAGCCGGGCTTTGGGGCTTCATCAAGACATACGCCCCCGACGCCAGCCCGCAAACCCACCCCGATCTGGACGCCGCCGCAGGCTTTGCGCTGCGCTATTTCAACGACAAGATCGCGCCGAACCGCACTTACCGCCTGCCCACCGACAAAGAACGCGCAGCCATTCTTGACCTGCGCGCCCGTCTGGCGGCGTGGGATGGGGCAACCGACGAAGACAGCCTGCAAACCGCCTGCTACGCCGTGGGCAAAGACCACGCCTTTGACCCGCTGCGCGACTGGTTCAAAGCACTCTACGAGGTGCTGATGGGTGCCTCGGAAGGTCCGCGCTTTGGCGGCTTTATCGCCCTTTACGGCATCCCCGAAACCATCGCTTTGATCGACAGGGCGCTGAAGGGCGAGCTTATCGCCTGATGGGTGTTTGAGCGCGGCATAGGAAGGATGCGGGCTGGGGGCGTGCCCCCCTGCTGCGGCCAAAGGCGCAAAGTCGGGTTGTTCTGCGCCGCTCTAGCGCCTACCCTAGACGCATGGGAATCACATCGCAGATCCTTGACCCCGACCATTGGCAAGCGGCCCTTGCTGCCTTGGATTGGCAGGTCGAGATGGGCCTGTCTGACTGGGTGCAAGACGGCCCCGTCAACCGCTACGACCTGCCTGACCGCCTAGAGCGGCCCGGCGAGGCCGCGCCGCCAGCCCGCCCACCACAAGCCGCCCCGCAAGCGCCGCAATCTGATCCGGTGGCCATAGCCCGGCTTGCCGCCAATGCCGCCGAGAGCTTGGCCGCCCTGCGCGATGCCATCGCCGCCTTTGATCACTGCGACCTGAAAAAAGGCGCACGCGCCACCGTCTTTGCCGACGGCAACCCCGCCGCGCGCGTGCTGATCTTGGGCGAGGCACCGGGCCGCGAAGAGGATCAAGAGGGCCTGCCCTTTGTCGGCCGCGCAGGCCAGTTGCTGGACCGGATGTTCGAAGCCATCGGCCTGTCGCGCCAGTCCTCTGACCCTGCGAGTGCGCTGTACATCACCAACGTTCTGCCGTGGCGCCCACCGCAAAACCGCGACCCCTCGCCTGAGGAAATCGCCATGATGCGCCCCTTTGTCGAACGCCACATCGCGCTGATCAATCCCGACATCATCGTCGCCTTGGGCAATATCCCTTGTCTGGCGCTGCTGAACGAAAAGGGCATCTTGCGCCTGCGCGGCACTTGGGCGCAGGCGTTGAACACGCCCGTTCTGCCCATGACCCACCCCGCCTACCTGCTGCGCACCCCCGCCGCCAAACGCGAGGCTTGGGCCGATCTTTTGGCCCTTAAAGCCCGCCTGCATGAGATTAGGAGCTAACCCTTGGCCCGCATCGACGAGAGCAAAGACTTCATCCCCGTGCGCATCGCTGTGCTGACCGTGTCGGATACCCGCAGCCTATCCGATGATAAATCCGGCGACACGCTGGTGGATCGGTTGACCGAGGCGGGCCATCATCTCGCAGCCCGCGCGCTGGTGCCAGACGACCGCGCCACCATCGCAGCCCAGTTGCGGCACTGGATCGCGGACCCAGCGATTGATGTGATCGTGTCCACCGGCGGCACCGGCCTGACAGGCCGCGATGTGACGGTAGAAGCCCACCGCGATGTCTATGAAAAAGAGATCGAGGCCTTTGGGACGATCTTCACCATCGTTTCCATGCAAAAGATCGGCACCTCTGCCGTGCAATCGCGCGCCACGGGGGGCGTTGCGGGGGGCAAATACCTTTTCGCCCTGCCCGGATCGCCCAGTGCGTGCCGCGATGCTTGGGATGAAATCCTTAAACCCCAGCTCGACTACCGCCACCGCCCCTGCAATTTCGTGGAGATCATGCCCCGCCTTGACGAGCATAAACGCCGCAAGTAGCGCCTTGGGGCCAGCCAAGGGCCTTCGGCGAGAGTATTTTGGCAAAGGGCAAGGGGTTAAAGCAGGGCCTTCAGGGCCGAAATCAGGCGGTCCGCGCCTGCATCGGTGGTGAGGAGTCCCGGCGACAGGCGCAAAGTTTGGCTGCGGGCATCCGTGGTAATCCCTTGCACGCGCAAACCAGCGACAACCTGCGCCGCAGGCAAGCTGTCAGGCAAGCGCACCATAACAGAGCCGCCGCGCTTGGCTTCGGGGCGCGGGGTCAGCAGCGGCAGGGCCAAGTCGTCAGCACCGTCGATCAGCCGCGCCGTCAGCCTGCGGTTATGCGCCAAAATCTGCGTCTGATCCTGCGTTGCGTGCCAGTCGAGCGCGGGCAAAGAGGCAAGGGCCGCCATCACCCCCGGCGTGCCGCTGTCAAAGCGGCGAATGTCAGGGGCCAAGGCAAAGCGGGTAATGTCCCAGTTGAACGGGTTGTCTTGGCTGAACCAGCCTTGCACATCGGGCTGACACTGCGGGATCAAGCGGGGCGACAGATACAAAATCCCCGCCCCCGGCGTGCCGCACATCCATTTCAGCGAGGTTGACACCGCAAAGTCGATCTCGGGCGCGTTGACATCAAAGGGCAAAAGACCCGCCGCTTGGGTGATATCCACCCCGATCAGGCTGCCCATCCGGCGACCATGCGCCACCATCTGGGGCAGATTGATGCGGTGCGAGGTGGTCGACGACACCCATGTCAGCAAGGCAAGCCCGACATCGGGTGTCCAATCGCGCAGAAAATCCTCATCCTCGACATGGGCGGCCCCTTGGCGCAGGGCCACGGTTTTGAGGGTAAAGCCCCGACTCTCCGCCAAGCCTTGCAGCAAGAAGTGGTTCGAAGGGAAACAATCCGCCCCCACCAGCACCGTGCGCCCCCTTAAATGACCAGTCGGCAACGAAGTGAGCAGCGCGTGAAACGCCTGTGTCACACTTTCAAAGGTGGTGGTCGACCCGATGGGCGCGTTGATAATCGCCCGCCAGCGGTCGATAAACGCCTGCCGTTTGCCCAAAGCGTAAGCCCACTGCCCGTCATCCGCCCTGCCCCAAGACAAGGCAAACTCGGCCATCGCGCCGGCCAGATCGGGCGCCTTGCCGGGGTATTGGCCGATCGAATGGTACAGAAAATAGCTTTCGCCCAACACATCTTCAGACATGGCTTCCCCCGTTTGCCTTAAACTTCGGACATGGTATCTGGCTCTTACGCGCTTTGCTTTGAATTTGAAAGGTTACCGTGATGCCCTACCACCGCCGCTACCCGATCGAATTCAACCATTGCGCCCCCGCAGGCATCGTCTTTTACCCCCGCTATTTCGAGATGACCAACCATGTCTGCGAAAACTTCTTCCGCGAGGCGGTGGGCGTGTCCTTCGCTGACATGATGCACCAACGCTCAGGCGTACCGACCGTGCGGCTGGAAACCGACTTCCGCGCCCCGTCCCGCTTGGGCGATGTGCTAGAGGTGACGCTGGACGTGCTGCGCCTTGGCATGTCTTCCGTGACGTTCGAGATCGTGGGGGCTTGCGACGGGCAGGTGCGGTTGGGGGTGAAGATCACCTTGGTCTGGGTGACAGACGTGGCTGGGACGATTACGCCGCAGCCTTGGCCAGAGACAATTAAGGCCCGGTTGCAGGCATTTGTTCGGGCAACGTGAACAGGTGTGGCTTCGCCCATGGCGGACGGTTTTGGGTAGGAAAATGCGGGGTGCGCCATGAATGCGCCCCCAAAGGTTGGCTGGATCGTTAGAAGCGATATCCAAACACCAACCGCACGGATTGCGATGATGCAGAAACACCCGCGTCATAAGTTAGCGTATCATTCAATTGGGTATGCTGCAGATTGTACAAACCGAAATCACTATAGCGGTATTCAAGTTTCATCGAGGTTTTCGCGCTCAGCTTCGTTTCGACGCCAAGACCAAAAGTCGGGCCATAAATATTGACTTGATAGGCCGCGCTTGACGTGTATTCAAATTCAGTAAAGCTGTAATCGGCTTGAAAATCGGTGTCCGTGGCACCCGCAAGACCATAGATCAGAGTGCTGGGGCTGGTGAGATAACCAAATCGAAGAGCGAGAGTCTTTTGCGTTGAAGGTTTGAGTTGATAGTCAAAAGAAAGGGCAGGAACTGGCCCGACACCACCAATCCCAAACCCGCCATCGGTCTTTATGGATGTTTTGGTTAAATCCAAGGATATGCCGACGACATATTTTCCTGCAACCTGCCAATCATAGCCGCCCTCTATGGTTGCAAGAAAGCCCTGACCACCTAGGTCGGGGAAACTGTTGTGAAAATAATTGGTGTTGTCTTGTGGGTTGTAGAACTTTGTCTGAATGTCGTAGGCTGAATTGCCGCGACCAATCCCAATTCCGACCCAAGTTCCGGTCCATGAAATAGCATCCTTTCCGGATGTCACAGCCGGCGTGCTGGCATCCATCGATGCTGAGCTTTGTCCCGCAGTCCCTGCCGCAGAATAAGCAGCCGAACCGGTCAAAAGTACACCTAGCGCCACAAAGGCATACACTTGTGTCTTCATTTTCATCCTGCCCACTGTAAATTTTCCGTAGGACTAAATGTTCTTCTCAAATCTTTAGAATGTCTAACATTTTTTCAAATAATCGCTCTAAGGATGAGATTATATATTCATAAGATTATAATAATGCACTTTCGTTGACACATTGGCGGCGAACAAGGCCCGTTTTTCAGGGTATCTTTGCATCTCGCCCAAGGTCGCGAACCTGTAGACCGCCCTTAAATCCCATAATACTCGCGGTACCACGCCACAAAGGCCGCGATTCCGTCTTTCACCTCGGTCTTGGGCGCATAGCCCGTCAGGGCGCGCAGCACGGTGGCGTCGGCCCAGGTGGCGGGGACGTCTCCGGGTTGCATGGGCAGGTAGGTGCGTTGCGCTTTGCGGCCGAGGGCGTGTTCGATGGCTTCGACAAAGTCGAGCAGTTTGACCTTGTCGGAATTGCCGATATTGACCACGCGCCACGGGGCCACGGGGGATAGGCTGTCGCCTGCGATCGGTTCGGCTGTATGGGGCAAGGGCGGGGGCGTGTCGATCAGCAGGCGGATGGCTTGGACAAGGTCGGCGACATAGGTAAAGTCGCGGTACATCTCGCCGTGGTTATAGATTTCGATCGGGCGGTCTTGCAGGATCGCTTCCACAAATTTGAACAGCGCCATATCGGGGCGGCCCCAAGGCCCATAGACGGTGAAAAAGCGAAACATCGTGGTGGGCAGTGACCACAGATGCGCATAGGCATGGCCCATGCTTTCGCTGGCCTTTTTGGTGGCGGCATAGATTGTCAGCTGGGTGTCGGCCTTTTGGGTTTCGGCAAAGGGCATCTGGTCATTGGCCCCGTAGACCGAAGAGGTCGAGGCCATCAGCAGGTGCTGCACCTTCAAGCGGCGGGCGGCCTCCATCACGTTAAAGCTGCCGATGACGTTGGAGTCCAGATAAGCACGGGGGTTTTCAAGGCTGTAGCGCACGCCCGCTTGGGCGGCGAGGTGGACGATCACCTCTGGCTGGAAATCATCGGCCACACGGTCAAGGGCGGCGTGATCTTCTAACAGCGCCTCGGTCGCGGTGAACTGGGGGTGTTGCAGCAAGATCTGGTGGCGGCGTTGTTTGAGGCGGATGTCGTAGTAATCCGACATCCCGTCATAGCCGTGGACGCGAAAGCCTTCGGCCAAAAGCAGGCGGGCGAGGTGAAAGCCGATGAAACCGGCCGTTCCAGTGATAAGCACTTTGCGCATGGCGGACCTTCGGGTGATTTTGGTCTTGATTGGCCGATTGCGGGGGCTTTGGCAAGCATTGCGCCCCGGGGCGCTGCCCCGCGCCCCGGGATATTTGGGCAAGTATGAATGGGGGGGGTTATTCCACGCCTTCGGGCGGGTCGGCCACGATGCGGCCAGAGGTCAGGTCGACCGTGGGGATCACGGCGCGGGTGAAGGGCAGCAGCAGGTCAGTGCCTGCGCCGGAAATCTCCAACAGATCGCCTGCGCCGTGGTTGTGGACGGCGCGGACCCTGCCCAAAGGCTTGCCGCCGGGGTCGCGCACCTCAAGCCCGATCAGGTCGGCGTGGTAAAATTCGTCATCCGGCAGGCGCGGCAGGCGTTTGCGGTCGGCGTACAGCGACACACCTTTCAGCGCATCGGCTTGGTCTTTTGTCTCAACCCCCGCAATGCGCGCACCTAAGCCGCCGGCCACGGGGCGGGTGAGTTTGATTTTAAACGAGCGGGTGCCATCCTCGGCCCAAAGCGGGCCATAAGACGCGATATCTTCGGGGTCAGCGCAGAAGCTTTTCAGCCGCACTTCGCCTTGCACGCCAAAGGCACCAGAAATCGCCCCGACGCAGACACGATCCGGGCCTTTGGCTTTTGTGCCGTCCTCAGTCATGGCTGCCTCCTGTGGGAATAGGGCGCCCGATGGGGCGCCCGTTCAGTCTTAGTCTTCAGCCGGAGCAGCGGCCGCAGCGGCTTTCTTTTTGGCGCGTTCGGCCATGGCTTTGCCCGGCACGGCCGATTTGGGGTTCGAGCGGACGGTCTTGGGCAGAACGCCAGCGGCTTCTAGAAAACGCGCAACGCGGTCAGTGGGTTGCGCGCCTTTCGACAGCCAATCCTTGATCCGGTCGATATCCATCTTGATGCGGTTTTCGTTGTCTTTGGCCAGCATCGGGTCATAGGTGCCCAGCTTTTCCAGAAAACGGCCATCGCGCGGCATGCGGCTGTCAGACGCCACGATGGAATAATGCGGGCGCTTTTTGGAACCGCCACGGGCGAGACGGATTTTCATGGACATGGTGTTTCTCCTTAACATGTCTTGGGGGCAGATCGGGCAAAGCGCCCAAGCTGCAGGTTGGCTATTTTTGCAGGTGTTCGTGATGCCTGATGACTTCGGATATGATGAAGGTCAGGAATTTCTTGGCAAATTCGGGGTCAAGGTCGGCGTCTGCGGCCAGACGTTCCAGCCGTTCGATCTGACGCGCCTCGCGTGCGGGGTCAGAGGGGGGCAGCGCGTGGGTGGCTTTCAGCTTGCCTACCGCTTGCGTGTGCTTAAAGCGTTCGGCCAGCGTATAGACCAAGATCGCATCCAGCCGGTCGATCGAGGCGCGGTGGTCTTTAAGCACCTCTGCCGCGCGGGCGGCGAGGGTGGCGGGGTCAGAGGTCATAGCGGGCCTCATTTTGGGACAGATCAGAAAGGACGGTCGGAATTTTCGCAGAAAATTCGTGGGCTATGGCAGGGGTGAACGTCATGCCAGCCCCCGCAGGTCGTGGCGGATCACCACATCGGTCGGGTCAGAACCCAAGGCCTCGGTCATCACCCCGCCCAAACGTTGGCCCAGCGCGATGGAGCGGCGGTTGCCGGGGTCGATGTAATTGTCGATATGATCCCAGCCAAAGGTTTGACGCGCCCAAACCGTCACGGCGCGCGCGCTTTCAGCCGCGATGCCACGCCCTTCGGCCGCTTCGGTGACAAACCAGCCAAGCTCTGGTTCGGGGTATCCTTGCGGCTGATAGATGCCCACCTCGCCAAGATAGGCGCCAGTCGCGGCGTCATCTACCGAAAACGGGCCAAATCCCATCAAAGGCCATTGCCCGACCTCCGAAGCAAAGATGCGCCAAGCGGTGACAGCGTCAAACGGCCCACCTTCCCACACCGAACGGGGCGAGGTGTAAAAGGCCAGCCTGTGCGCGAAATCGTCATAACGCGGCATACGCAGCGTCAACCGAGCGGTCTGAAGGACTGGCGCAGAAGTATGGGCGATATGCTGCGGGCGCATGATCATTTCTTTTTGAACATCCCCGACAGGCCCTGTGGCAAACCACCCATGCCGCCCAAACCACGCGGCAATCCGCCGCCCAAGCCGCCCATGCCCGATTTCATCGCGCGGGCGGCCTCTTCCAACTGGGCGGGGTCCATGTTTTTCAGGTCGGGCATGCCGCCAGCAGACGCACCACCTTTGCCCATCATCTGGGCGATGGCCTGCTTCATCATGCCGCCCTTGCCCATTTTCTTCATCATATCAGCCATTTGCTGGTGCTGTTTGAGCAGCTTGTTCAGCTCTGACACCTCCAGCCCCGCGCCTTTGGCGATGCGCTTTTTGCGGCTGGCGGCCAACAGATCGGGGTTGGCGCGTTCTTTCTTGGTCATCGACTGGATCAGCGCAATCTGGCGTTTGAGCATGCGGTCATCAAAGCCCGCCTTCTCCGCCGCCTTAGCCATGCCGCCCATGCCGGGCAGCATCCCCATGATCGACTGCATGCCGCCCATTTTCAGCATCTGTTCTAACTGCATCCGCAGGTCGTTCATGTTGAACAGACCCTTTTGGAAGCGCCGTGCCATGCGTTCGGATTGCTCGGCCTCAAAGGTCTCGCGGGCCTTTTCGACCAGCGCCACGATGTCGCCCATGCCCAAGATGCGGCCCGCGACGCGGTCGGCTTCAAAGGTTTCCAGCGCGTCCATCTTTTCGCCCATGCCGACAAAGCGGATGGGTTTGCCCGTGATCGCCCGCATCGACAGCGCCGCACCGCCGCGCCCGTCGCCGTCCATCCGCGTCAGCACCACGCCGGTGATGCCGACCTTGCCGTCAAACTCTGCGGCCACGTTGACCGCGTCTTGGCCGGTCAGACCATCGACCACCAGCAGCGTTTCGCGCGGTTCGGCGATGTCGCGCACCGACTGGATTTCGTCCATCAGCACTTCGTCGATGTGCAAACGGCCCGCCGTATCCAAGAACAGCACATCATAGCCGCCAAAAGCCGCCTGAGTCTTGGCGCGCTTGGCGATTTGCACCGCCGTTTCGCCTTTGACGATGGGCAGGCTGTCAACGCCGATTTGCCCGGCCAGAATGGCCAACTGCTCCATAGCGGCGGGTCGGTTGGTGTCCAGCGAGGCCAAAAGCACGCGCTTGTTGTTACGCTCTTTCAAGCGCTTGGCCAGTTTGGCCGTGGTTGTGGTTTTGCCAGACCCTTGCAGACCCACCATCAAAATGGTCGAAGGCGGGTTGTCGATCTTTAACGCATCCGCCGGACCTTCGCCGCCCAGAACCGCAATCAACTCGTCATGGACGATCTTGACGACCTGTTGCCCCGGCGTCACCGATTTGGTCACCGCTTGGCCCGTGGCCCGCGTTTTAACTGCCTTGATGAAATCGCGCGCCACTGACAGCGACACGTCGGCTTCCAGCAAAGCCGTGCGCACTTCGCGCAGGGCGGCGTCGACATCCGCTTCTGACAGCGCGCCGGCCTTGGTCAGACGATCAAAGACGCCACCAAGGCGGTCTGACAGGCTTTCGAACATGGCGCTCTCCTCGATCAATGCCCGGATGGGCGGCGGTGCGGGGCCAAGGCCAAAACGGCAACGGCACCCGTGGGCGCAACGCGCTGACGGATGGCGATCCCGGCATAAGCCTAGGGACCGGAAGCCTGTTGCCTCCGGGGAATTGTGGGCTGAATATGGGCGAAGGTCGCCAGAGTCAAGCGCGCAAGGGCGCGGGCACCCGTTTAGCGCTGAAAATCAGCCCGATGGCGCGCCAAAACCACGCCAGAGGCCACAGCCAACACCATGGCAGGCGGCGCACCATCCCATCCCAGCACGCTGGCATGGGCGACAAGGGCGCCCAAACTGGCCGCCAAGGCCAGCGCCGCGCCATAGGCGGTGCGACCGGGGACCATCAGGCCAACAGCCGCCAGCACCTGCACCACGCCCGCCAAAGCCCGCACCAGATCAGCCGCCCCTAGGGCCGCAAACCTTGCGCCCATCCGGTCATAGCCGATCAGCGTGGCCAAACCTGCGGCCAGCATCACCAGCGCAAGGCTGGCTTTGAACAGATAGGGCGTGGTCAGTTTCGGCATTGGGCCTCCATCCCTTTATCTAGCGGGGAAGAAGGCCCTTTCGCAAGATCAGCGCGACAGTTGGGCGCGGTAGGCCCAAAGTGTTGTGGCAGCCAAAGCACCCAGCACCACGGCGGGCAGGCCAGCCGCTAGGCCCAGCACCAAGGCATGGGCGATCAACGCGCCGATCATGGTGCACACCAACAGCCCCGCCGCATAGGCTTGCAGGCCGGGTAACCACAGGGCGATGGCCGACCCGACCTCGATCGCGCCGGTGACATAGCGGAACCATTGGCCAAAGCCTACAGCGTCAAAGGTGTGGACCATCATCTCGGCCCCCGCCAGTTTGGCCAGACCTGCGGCCCCGAAGGCCAAGGTCAAAAGGGCGCGGATGATCAGCAAAAGGGTTTTGTTCATGGCGTTTCCTGTTCTTTGTGGGTGGCAGTTGTCTTGCCCCCATAATGCCGCTTGCAGATTTGCGCGCAACCCTGCCAGATACGCCAAGCGTTGTTCAGGACTGCACAGATATGCTGGTGGATACTTGGGGCGAAATTCGAACGGCCTATCAGGTGGCGCGTTTGGGCACCGTGTCGGGTGCGGCCGAGGTGTTGGGCGTGCATCATGCCACGGTAATCCGCCATATTGACGCTTTGGAAAAGCGGCTGGGGACCAAGCTTTTCCAGCGCCATGCGCGCGGCTACACGCCGACCGAGGCGGGGCGGGATCTGTTGTCCACCGCCCAGCGCACTGAAGAGCAGTTTGGCCAATTGGTCAGCCGCATCAAGGGGCAAGGCGAAACGGTTACCGGAGAATTGGTTGTCACCTCGATCACGGGCATAGCCCCCGTGCTGTCGCCGGTCTTTGCCGCGTTTCAGGCGCTTCACCGCGATGTCGCCATCCGTTTTTATTCCGACATGCGCCTGTTCCGGCTGGATTACGGCGAGGCGCATGTAGCCATTCGCGCCGGAGCAGCACCGCAGGACGGCGACTATGTGGTGCAGCCTTTGGCGCGGGTGCAGACAGGGCTTTACGCTTCAAGCGCTTATGTGCAGGCGAATGGCGTGCCCAATGGGCCGCAAGACTACCCGAACCACCGCTTTATCGGCCCTGTCGATGCCGAAAACCGCGCGCCGTTTTACCGTTGGCTGCGCGAGACGGTGCCGGATGAGGCCATCACCTACCGCGTCAGCGAGCCTTCGGCCACAACGGCAGCGCTTCAAGCAGGCCTTGGTCTGGGCTTTGTGCCGGTCTGGGAGGCCGAGGCGCATCCAGATCTGGTCCAAGTCATGCCCCCCCGACCCGAGTGGGAATCGCCTTTGTGGATCGTCACCCATGTTGACCTGCA
>JBAXLX010000045.1:0-15248 GCA_037134595.1 Pseudomonadota bacterium | reverse complement strand
TGGTCGGCCCGTAATTGTGGCCGTCAAATTCATTGATCGGATAGCCGGCAACGCGGTAGGGTTGGGCGGTATCAATCTGGGTGTCGGGTGTCACCAGCCCCAAATCCATCGCCTGCGCCACGGCAAAGATCTTAAAGGTCGAGCCCAATTCATACACGCCCTGCAGCGCGCGGTTGAACAAAGGATTGTCCGATGCATCGTGGGTCGCCACGACAGCGCCGCGGTCGTTGGGGTCAAAGTCGGGCAAACTGGCCATGGCGAGAACCTCGCCCGTCTGCACGTCCATCAAAATGGCAGCAGCCCCCTTGGCGTGCAGCGTGGCCATGCCCGTGGCAAGAATTTCTTCAACCGTCGCTTGCAACGTGATGTCGATGGACAGGGTGACCGGCTGGGCCGACTCCATCGGATCGCTCAAGCGCGGCTCTAACGCGGCCTCTAGCCCCGCGGTACCGATGACTTGCGCCGCATCGACCCCTTCATTGCCGAAAGCCGCCCCGCCCAGAATATGGGCCGCCAGCGTGCCGTTCGGGTAAAGCCGCATTTCGCGACGGGCAAAAAACAGGCCGGGATCCCCAATATCATGCACCTTTTGTTTTTGCTCTGGCGACAATACTTTGCGTATCCACAAAAAGCTGCGCCCATCCGTAAAGCGGCGCAACAAGGCCTTTGCATCCAGTTCTGGAAATATCGCGGCCAAGGCCGTCGCGGTTTTGGCCGGGTCAACCAGATGTCCGGGCTCGGCATAAAGAGCATAGGTCAACATATTTGTGGCCAAAGTGCGGCCCGTGCGGTCAACAATATCGGCGCGCTGGGCAGAGATCTCGGTTCCTCCCACCGCAGCGCGCGGTTCTGAGGGCGTGGAGGCTGCCAGCGACCCCATCCGCGCGCCGATCACCGAAAAGGACGCAAAAAAGCACAAGGCCAACAGGATAAGCCGTCGTTCGGCCCGCGAGCGGGATTTGTCGCGCAATGCCTCGTTGCGCGCTGCAAGGTTCTCTTTTTCGATGACGTCAGGGTTTTGGCCCTTGGTTCGGGCATCCAATATCCGGGCCAAAGGACGCAGCGGCGTGCGGATCATGGCATTTGCTCTCCCTTTGCGCCCACCAGACTGACGGCGATGGGGCTGGCGTCCTGCGCGGTCCCGGTGAGGAAAAGAGGGTCGCCAGCAGGCATGGCCACATCCGCCACGGTCCCCAATTGCAACGGCGCCATTGGCATCAGGCCAAGGCGGTCAAAGTTCATGGCCGCCAAATCGCGCAGGCGGGCTGGACGGTTCAGATAGGCCCATTCTGACTTTTGCATCGCGATTTCGTCGCGCAAGGCCGCGATTTGGTCTTGCACCTGAGCCATTTCTTTCAACTGGGCTTGGGTCGTATAATTTTCGCGGTAGGCCCAAAAGGCCGATGCCATCATCGCAAGGAACGAAAGAATAGCCAGGAAGGTGCGCACTCAACGGCCTCCTTTGCGCACAGAGGTGGGCTTTTGGGCAAGCGGCACATCGATATCGGCCATAGCAATGGCCTGCGGCGGAGCAGAGGTGCGCCGGGCAATGCGCAACTTGGCAGAGCGCGCGCGCGGGTTTTGCGCCAACTCGCCCTCGTCAGGATCGATGGCGCGCTTGGTCAGCAGGGTGAACCGCGCCGTCGTCTCGGCACGGGCGGGGGCATAGCGATTGGTGTTAGACTCTGTGCCTGAGGCCAGTTGCATAAAGCGTTTGACGATGCGGTCTTCAAGGCTGTGAAAGGTCACAACGGCCAAAAGCCCGCCGGGTTTCAACGCCCGCTCGGCGGCGGCCAGCCCTTGGGCCAGTTCGGTGAACTCGGCATTCACGGCGATGCGCAGGGCTTGAAAACTGCGCGTGGCGGGATGGCTTTGGCCCGGTTTGGGGCGCGGCAGGCAGCGGGCGATGACTTCGGCCAGCTGCAGGGTGGTTTGAAATGGCATCTTCGCGGCCTGCTCGACAATGGCGCGTGCGATGCGGCGCGAGGCGCGTTCTTCACCGTACAGATAAAGGATATCGGCAATCTCGGCTTCAGACCCGTGGTTGACAAGATCAGCCGCCGATGGCCCCTTTTGGCTCATCCGCATATCCAGCGGGCCGTCTTTTTGAAACGAAAAGCCGCGTTCCGGCTGGTCGATCTGCATCGACGAAATGCCAAGGTCTAAGACCACACCGTCCAAGGGCTCGCCCGCCAAACTGTCCAGATCCGAAAAGGTGCCTTCTTCCAACCGCAGGCGTGGGCCATAGTCACCCGCCCAAGATGCCGCCATCTGATGCGCCAAGGGATCGCGGTCAATGCCGATCACCTTATCGGCCCCCGCCTCTAGCAGACCGCGCGCATAGCCGCCCGCCCCAAAGGTGCCATCCACCCAAACGCCCGATACCGGTGCCACGGCCACCAGCAAAGGCTGCAGCAAAACCGGCACATGGGCCGCCTTGGCCGGATCGCGATCTAGCGAGGGCAAGCCGGTTGCCACCTTATGCCCCTTTCATCGGCGATTTGAACAATGTGCGCGGATCGGCCCCCTGCAAAAGCTTGGCCTCTAGTTCTTGAATTTCAGCCTTGCGATTGGCGCGGTACACATCGGCGCGAAAAATCCGAAACGCATTGCGCGCGCCCACGAAGGCCAGTTCCACCTCGTCACGCGCCAGATTGAGCTTATCGCGCACCTGAACCGGCAGGCTGAAGCGGCCGTCTTTGTCAGTTTCCACGCTGACCGATTGTTCGATGTAAATCGCCGAGGCGAGATCTTGCTCTGGCGAGCCAAAGTCAAGGTCATTGATATAGGTATTGATCTCTTCGGCCCCCGCTGCGGTATATCCTTCGACATAAGCGCGGTTCGATCCCCCATAAACCAGCAAAAGGGCAAAGCCCTTGCCTGCCAGCGCTGGCTCCATGGTTTCGAAGATGTGACGAAAGGGCGCAGGCAACATCACGCGGCCCTTGGTATCTACCTTCAGGTAGTGTTCGCCCCTGAACGTCTCTGTCGCCACGGCGCAACGCGCCTCCATCTGGCCCACCCTTGGGCGTAAAACAAAATACGGCGGACCCTGCTGCTGCCACTGCCGGGTCCGCCGTCTGTCCCATTGCTGGGCGTCCAGCTTCGCGCGCCGCCTTGGGGGAGACGTAGGTCGCGCCGCGCGCCGGTTTCATTTTCTTTTTTCGAGATGGGCGCCTGATGAACCTGCCTCTGGCTCTTTATTGTGGGTCGTGTCGCTTGCCCTAAAGTGCTGCCCGTCTCTTGATGCTCTGTATGACTGGGATTGCACTCCATTTCAAGGGAAATATTGGGAAATCGACCCACTTCTTCTCAAAAGATGAGATTACCTTCACCAGAGTGTTGGCGATCCCCATATGTTGTATGAACTGAGGGTCGATTTTCTATATTTAGAACTCGAAAGGATGACGTCGCGAGAAAGACTGTCCCTTTTATCCGCGAAAACGGGGGTCGTGGTGCTGTTATGCTGTGAGGTGGGGCATTTTCCCGGAAACATCCCGCGAATCGTGCGGGCGCATGGCCGGATTTCTGCCCTGTCGCCTTGCAAACAGGCCCAAGGCAGGTTCACCCAAAGGTCATCCGCCAGCCACAAGGGCAAAAGCCAGCCCCGGCGGTGTAGCCTTTCGCCAAAGCGACGTTCCTGATTGCCTCAAGCGTCAATCCCCAAGCCCCGTCACGGAGGAAGATGTTTTGCGGCTTCTGCATCCCTGTGAACCTGAAAAGCCAGCATCATGGCATGATTTACTTTGCGGATCGAAAGTCTTAATCGGGATTTCGTCGGACCATGTATAGTCCCCGCCTGCCGGTGCGGCGTGATAATACTCATAAGCGGCTGTTCCTTCTTGAACAGGAAACTCACCCGTCACATGGGTTGGCAAACCGTTCCCGATGAACCGGCGCGTGAACCAACCCAAGACCGTTCTAAACCGATGAGATGGCCAAGCCACTTGCCCTTCCACAAACGGGATTTCCGATACGACGATATCAAGCCCGTGCACCCAAGGGGTCGTCGGCACTTGGAAAACCGGCGCTCCGCCATTTAAAAGCGTCACAGGGACAAGGCACTAAACCTGTAAGTTCCGGCCGGCCCGGTCCGTCGGCGTGCCGGTCGGCACAGTTTTGAACACTTGCGGATCACCGGCCGTCAGGTTCGCACGGGAATCGTGCGCAACTGCCAACTGAACACTGGGCATCCTGAGCGATGCAACGATCAGACCGATCTTTAAACTCTGGGAGAGACCTGTCAAAGTTTTAGCGAGCAGCGCTATTTGGCTCGTTATAAGAATGCGTTCCCTGAAACCGCTGGTTTGCGCACCATATTTATGAATACCCACCTTCCCTGCGAAAGGTAACCCTTAAGATTGGGCCTGCACCATACCAAAAGGAAAGAGAACAAATGCGTGGCCTTTTGCTAGGCGTCACAGGCTTTGGCAGTTTTGACTTTGGGCAACCCACACAGATCAGCGATCTTATATGTCCAAGGCAATAACCCAGACCAAAGATCGTGATCTTTGAACCAATAGCCCGACCGCAGCGGTCAAGAATGCCACCGGCGCACTCACAAGGTCACTCAGCCGCATTTTGAATGCCCGCAATCGGTGCAGGTCATGCAGCCTTCTTTCATCTGCACCGCAAAGCTGCCGCAACTGGGGCAGGCTGCACCCGTGGAGGCAGCGCCGACCACCATTTTCTCGGCGTGCGGATCACTTTTCAGGCCAAGCCCTTCGCCTTCGATAAAGCCAATCGCGATCAGGTGGCGTTCGATCACCCCACCGATGGCGGCGAGGATCGAGGGCACATAGCGCCCTTCCATCCAAGCCCCGCCACGCGGGTCAAACACGGCTTTCAGTTCTTCCACCACAAACGAGATATCCCCGCCGCGCCGGAACACCGCGCTGATCATCCGCGTCAGTGCGACCGTCCAAGCGAAATGCTCCATGTTTTTGGAATTGATGAACACTTCAAACGGGCGGCGATGGCCTGCGATGATGATATCGTTGACGGTGATATACAGCGCATGTTCGCTGCCGGGCCATTTGACCTTGTAGGTGTTGCCCTCTAGGGCTGCGGGGCGGCTGAGCGGTTCGGCCAAGTAAACCACTTCGCCGCCTTTCTCCTCAGGCATTTGCGCAGCGGAGGCGGGCGCGGCCTCACTCACCGTCAGCACCGATCCGGTCACGGCATTGGGGCGGTAGGTGGTGCAGCCTTTGCAGCCTTGATCCCACGCGGCCATATAGACCTCTTGGAAGGCGTCAAAGCTGATATCTTCGGGGCAGTTGATGGTCTTCGAGATCGAAGAATCGATCCACTTCTGCGCTGCCGCCTGCATGCGCACATGGTCCATCGGCGGCAAGGTTTGGGCGTTGACGAAATAGTCCGGCAGGGGCGCATCGCCGTGGGTTTCACGCCACAGCCGCACGGCGTAATCGACCACCTCTTCCTGCGTGCGCGACCCGTCTTTTTGCAGCACTTTGCGGGTGTAGGCATAGGCAAAGACCGGCTCGATGCCGGACGAGACATTGCCCGCATAAAGGCTGATCGTGCCCGTGGGCGCAACCGAGGTCAGCAGCGCGTTGCGAATGCCGTGCTGGGCGATCAAGGCGCGCACATCGGCGTCCATCCCCGCCATGGTGCCCGAAGCCAGATAGGCCTGCGCATCAAACAGCGGGAAGGCCCCCTTCTCCCGCGCCAGATCGACCGAGGCCAGATAAGCCGCCCGAGCAATCGCGTGCATCCAAGCTTCCGTCTGTGCCGCAGCTTCAAGCGAGCCATAGCGCAGCCCCACCATCAACAGCGCATCGGCCAGCCCCGTGACGCCAAGGCCAATGCGCCGCTTGGCGCGCGCCTCGGCCTCTTGCTGGGGCAGGGGGAAGCGGCTGGCGTCAACGGTGTTGTCCATCATCCGCACGGCCAGGCGCACCAGATCGTCTAGCGCTGCGACATCCAGCTTGGCCGCGCCGGTGAAGGCCCCCGAGACCAGCGTGGGCAGGTTGATCGACCCCAACAGGCAGGCACCGTAAGGCGGCAAGGGCTGCTCGCCGCACGGATTGGTGGCGGCGATTTGTTCGACATAGCCCAGATTGTTGGCCGCATTGATCCGGTCGATAAAGATCACACCAGGTTCGGCAAAGTCATAGGTGTTGCGCATGATCCGCGCCCACAAATCGCGCGCGGGTAGGGTTTTGTAGACACGCCCGCCAAAGACCAACTCCCACGGGCCATCGGCCTTGACGGCTGCCATGAACGGGTCGGTGATCAGCACCGACAGGTTGAACATCCGCAAACGGGCGGCATCTTTCTTGGCCTCGATAAAGGCTTCGATATCGGGGTGATCGCAGCGCATCGTGGCCATCATCGCGCCGCGCCTGCTGCCCGCCGACATGATGGTGCGGCACATGGCATCCCAGACATCCATAAAGCTCAACGGGCCAGAGGCGTCTGCCGCCACGCCCTTCACCTCGGCCCCGCGCGGGCGGATGGTGGAAAAGTCATAGCCGATGCCGCCGCCCTGCTGCATGGTCAGCGCCGCTTCTTTCAGCGCCTCGAAGATGCCCGCCATGGTGTCGGGGATCGTGCCCATGACAAAGCAGTTGAACAATGTGACCGCCCGCCCCGTGCCCGCCCCTGCGGTGATGCGCCCTGCGGGCAGGAACCTGAACCCGTCAAGGGCGGCGTAGAATCGCTCTTCCCACAGGGCGGGGTCTTTTTCGACCACAGCCAAGGCCCGCGCGATCCGCCGCCATGTGTCTTCAACCGAGGCATCAATCGGCGTGCCATCCGCCTCTTTCAGGCGATATTTCATGTCCCAAATCTGTTCGGCAATCGGCGCGTTAAAACGGGACATGGGCAGACCTTTGTCAAATGGTGGGGGGTGGTGAGGCGGAACGCACAAGATACGCGATGGGGTCGCCACAGGCAAGCGCCCCGCCGCGCCTTTCTTTCTACCGCCAACCCTTGAGCCTGCGCGCATCCCCGCTATGATGGGGTTATGGCATTAAACATCCTTAAACTTTGCGTGGGCGCGGAAAGCGTCGAAGACCTTGTGCAATGGCAAGCCCAGCACAAGGCCCATTGGCCTGCGGGCACAGCCGAACACATCACCCGCATGTGGCCCAAACGCGCCGCCGAGGTGCTGGACGGCGGCTCGCTCTACTGGGTGATCAAAGGCCAAGTTCTGGCCCGCCAACGCATTCTTGCGCTGGAACCGCGCCAAGGGTCTGACGGAATTGCCCGCTGCGCCTTGGTGCTGGATGTCGAGGTGATCCGCACCGAAGCCGCCGCCCGCCGCCCCTTCCAAGGCTGGCGCTATTTAGACGCCGCCGAAAGCCCGCGCGACCTGCCCAAGGGCCGCGCCTTGGAAAGCGCGCTGCCCCCCGGCTTGGCACAGGCTTTGGCCGAAATCGGCCTGCACTGACTTGCCCTTGCGGGTGCGCCCTGCCACATAGGGCGGCATGAAACGCCCCCTTTGGCTGATGGCCGCCCCCGTGATCTTTCTGCTGCTGTGGTCTGCAGGCTTTGGCGTGGCCAAGCTGGGGCTGCAACATGCCCAGCCCCTGACGCTACTGGCCTTGCGCTATGTCGCCGTGCTGGTGGTGCTGATCCCCGTGGCGCTGGTGCTGCGCCCGCCCTTGCCCAAAACATGGCGCGCCGCAAGCGATGTGGCGCTGGTGGGGTTTTTGATCCAAGTGGCCTATTTCGGCCTGTGCTATGTCGCCTTCAAATCCGGCGTCTCGGCGGGGGCGGTGTCGATCATCGTCTGCTTGCAACCCATCCTCGTCGCCCTCGCCGCCCCCGCACTGGTGGGCGAACGGGTCAGCCCGATGGGCTGGGCAGGGCTTGGTCTTGGGCTGGCAGGCGCTGCCGTGGTGATTTTTGCGCGGGCCGAAGTGGCGGCGGAAAACCCTTGGGGCCTGCTGTGCACCCTCGCCGCCCTGTTCGGCATCACCAGCGGCACGCTCTATGAAAAGAAATTCGGCGTCACGCACCATCCCGTCACGTCAAACCTGATCCAATACGCCGTCGGTGCCGCCTTTACACTGCCCTTGGCCTTGGCCACCGAAAACCTGCATATCCAATGGGATGCGCAGTTTGTTTGGGTCATGGCCTATCTGGTGCTGGGCAATTCGATCCTCGCCATGACGCTGCTTTTGGCCATGATCCGCGCCGGAGCCGTCAGCCGCGTCTCGGCCCTCTTCTACCTCGTCCCGCCCCTAGCCGCCCTGTTTGCTTGGCCCTTGCTGGGTGAAGTCATGCCGCCCCTCGGCTGGCTCGGCATGGCACTCGCCGCCGCAGGCGTAGCCCTTGCCAGCCGCAAACCCTAACCCCCCGCACCCCCCTTTCATACTTGCCCAAATATCCTCGGGGGTCCGGGGGCAGACGGCCCCCGGCCTTAGGGCCGCAGCCCGATCTGTGCCAGCAAGGCCGCAACTTCGGGGCCAGCGGATAAGGCCGATTGATACAACATCGCCTGACTGCGCAAGATCACCGCATCACTCAACACTTTCAAATGGTTCGCCCGCAAGGTTTCCCCGCTCGAGGTGATGTCGGCAATCGCCTCGGCCGTCAGGTTCTTGACCGTGCCCTCGGTCGCACCTTGGCTGTCGATCAGCTGGTAATCGGCCACGCCTTGGGCGGTCAGATAGTCGCGCACCAAGCGGTGGTATTTGGTGGCAATGCGCAGCCGAAACCCGTGGCGGGCACGAAAGGCGGCGGCGGCGGCGTCCAGATCGTCCAGCGTGTCCACGTCGATCCATGCCGCAGGCACGGCGATGATCAGATCGGCCTGACCAAAGCCCAAAGCCGCCACCTCGCGCACCTGACGGTCCCAATCGGCGAGCTTATCGCGCACCAGATCGGTCCCCGTCACCCCCAGATCAATCCGCCCCGCCGCCAGTTCGCGCGGCACTTCCGAGGCCGACAGCATCACCAGCTCTACCCCCGCCACCCCTTCCACGACGCCCGCATATTCCCGGTCAGACCCGCTTTTGGCCATCCGCAGGCCCCGCGCCCCGAACCACTCAAAAGTCTTTTCCATCAACCGCCCCTTGGACGGCACGCCGATCTTGACCATCACGCAGCCCCCCGCAGCGCTGCCACCAGATGCGGGCGTATGATCCCGCCGACGGCCGGAATAGACCGCCCCTGCCCCAGCACCGCCGTCAAAGCATCATAGCGCCCGCCCGAGGCCACGACCTCTTCGCCGTGCAGAAAGCTAAAGACAAAGCCGTCGTAGTATTCCATCGCGGTGCGGCCATGGCTGGCCTCGAAGGCCAGCGTGGCGACCTCGACACCGTGGCTTTGCAACGCCTCTAAACGGGCGGCAAAACGCTCCACCGCAGGCAGAATGGCGGGCAGATGCACCGCGATGCCGCGCAGATGGGTCAGCGCGGCAGGGGCGGGGGCCTGCAATTGCAACAGGTCATAGAGCATCGCCGCCTCTAGGGCTGAAATCGGCGCGGCTTTGGCATCTTCCAGCAAAGTTGCGGCACGCGCGGCGATCTCGTCCGCCTCGCGCAGGCCGATCAGCGGGCCAGCGGCGGCGATCAGGTCGGCAGGCGCGCCCGCAGCCAGCCTTGCCAGCACTGCGGCGCGGGCGGCAGGCATCGGCGCTCGGCCTGAGAAGCGGTCCAGCAAAGCGCGGAAGCGCTGCGGGCGCCAGATATGGCGCAAAAGCGCGGCCTTGCGCTTGTCGCTGGCGCTGATACCGCGCACGGCGGCCATCAAAATGCCGATGTCGCCCGTGACAGCCCGCAGGTTCAGCCCTGCCAGCAAAGCGCCAAACAAAGCAAACACCTCGGCGTCGGCGCGTTCGGGGGCTTGGCGGTCAAAGATTTCAAACCCAACCTGCAGGCTTTCGCGCGCCTGTGCGCCCAGATGATCTTGGGCGCGAAACACCTCGCCGCTGTAGCAATAGCGCGCGGGGTCTGCGCCATGCGCCATATGGGCCTGCACCACAGGCACGGTAAAATCGGGGCGCAGCATCATTTCGCCCAGCACGGGGTCGGTGGTGACATAGGCCTTGGCGCGGATGTCTTCGCCGTACAGGTCCAGCAGCGTTTCGGCGGGCAGCAGGATATCGGCATCTACCGGCACAGCGCCTGCCGCCTGAAAGGCCGCAAACAGCCGGTCAGCTTCCGCGCGAATGGCCGACTTTGGCGTCATTGCGCCAAGATCCGCCGCACCGCCGCCACCAGATCGGCGCGGGGTACTTCGATTTGCGCGGGGCGGTCTTTCCATTCTTCCAGCGTGGCGTTCTGGGCGATCTTGGCCCCAAGGATCAGGTCTTTAAGGATCACCACGCCCGCCTCGGCCTCGTTCCCGCCTTGGATCACCGCCACCGGAGAGGCGCGTTTGTCGGCGTATTTCAACTGGTTACCAAAGTTCTTGGGGTTGCCCATATAGACCTCGGCGCGAATGCCCGCTGCGCGCAACTCGCCCACCATAGCCATGTAATCGGCCATCCGCTCGCGGTCCATCACGGTCACAACCACCGGCCCCGCCGTATCCACCGTACCGCGCCCTTTGGCGCGCAGGGCGGCCAAAAGCCGATCCACGCCGATCGACACACCCGTTGCAGGCACCGCTTGGCCGGTAAAGCGCTTGACCAGATCGTCATAGCGCCCACCGCCCGCCACCGCGCCAAACTGCCGCTTGCGGCCTTTTTCATCCAAGATTTCAAAGGTCAACTCGGCCTCGTACACCGGCCCCGTGTAATAGCCCAAGCCGCGCACCACGCCGGGATCCAGCACGATCCGGTCGGCCCCATAGCCCTGACGGTCCAACAGATCGGCCATCATCTCAAGCTCGGCCACCCCCTCGCGGCCAATGACCGAAGCGCCCACCAGTTCCGCCAACCGCGCCACGGTGTCGCGCCCTGTGGCCCGCTTGGCCGAGGTGAAGCCCATCACAACCTCGGCCTGTTCGCCCGAAAGCCCCGCGCCCTTGGTGAAATCGCCGCTGTCATCGCGCCGCCCTGCCCCCAGCAAGGCGCGCACGCCGTCGTCGCCCAAACGGTCCATCTTGTCGATAGCGCGCAAAACGATGCCGCGCTCGGCCTCAAAGCGGGCGGGATCGGACGGGTCCAGCACCCCCGCCACCTCCATCACGCCATTTAAAACCTTGCGATTGTTGACCTTGACAACATAATCACCGCGCGGAATGCCCACGGTTTCCAAAGCATCCGACAGCATGGCGCAAATCTCGGCATCCGCCGCCACCGAAGGCGCGCCCACCGTATCTGCGTCGCATTGGTAGAACTGCCGGAACCGCCCCGGACCGGGCTTTTCGTTGCGCCACACCGGCCCCATCGCGTAGCGGCGGTAAGGCGAGGGCAGATCGTTGCGAAACTGTGCCGCCACCCGCGCCAAGGGGGCGGTCAGGTCATAGCGCAGCGCCAGCCAATCGGCGTCTTCGTCTTGCCAGCCAAAGACACCCTCGTTCGGGCGGTCGACATCGGGCAGGAACTTGCCCAGCGCTTCAACCGTTTCCACGGCGCTGGTTTCCAGCGGGTCAAAGCCGTACAGATGATAGACCGCCGCCACCTTATCCAGCATCTGCTTGCGTTCGGTGACTTCCGCGCCGAAATAGTCGCGAAAGCCCTTGGGCGCTTCAGCGCGCGGGCGGCGGGCGGGTTTGTCCTGTGCCATGATAGCCCCTTGGTTGGTTGGGGGCTGCATAGCCGAGGCGGGGGGGCGCTTCAAGGACTGCGGGCGCGCTTGGGGCTGCCGCCCGGAGGGTTTCACACGCTGCGGACCTCCCGTGGGATATTTAGGCAAGTATGAAAGGCAAGAAGATGACGATGGAAGGCTTGGAAGAAAAGATCGCCCACCTGATGCGGATGGGCGAGGATCTGTCCGATATGGTGGCAAAACAAGGCCGCGAGATCGACCGCCTGACGCGCATCGTGGGCCTTTTGGCCGAACGCGAGGCGGCGCGCGAAAGTGAGGGGGGCAATTCCATCCCCTTGGCCGATCAAAAGCCGCCGCATTGGTAGGCCCCCTTTCATACTTGCCCAAATATCCTCGGGGGTCCGGGGGCAGACGGCCCCCGGCGGCGTAGGGCGGTATCATTCGGGAATTCAGCGCAGATTATTCGCGCAACAGGGTCGTCAAACCTCTTCCACCAACACCACACCCCTCATGGCCTTGATCGCCCCACGGATTTGCGGCGTCAGCGGATAGGGCTGCGGCAGGGTCAGGTCGATCTCGCGGCCCTGATCGTCGGGCACGCATAGGGTGATCTGGGCTTTGTTGCGGCCTTCGACCTTGGCCAGCAGGGCGGCGAGCGAGGGGATCGCCTCGGCCCTGTTCAGATGCACCCGAATGGCTTGCGCGCCCGCATCGGCGGCCACTTGGTCAATCGGTTGCGCCGCGCGGGCCAGCAGTTTGAGCGTGTCGCCTTCCAAGGTCGCCTCGACCGTCAGAACCACGTTCAACCCCGGTTCCATCAGATCGCGCGCCGCTTCCAGCGTGTCGGAAAACACCGTGACCTCATAAAGCCCCGTCGGGTCTGACAGGCTGACAAAGGCAAAGCGGTTGCCCTTGGCTGATTTGCGTTCCTGCTTGGCCGAGACGGACCCCGCCATCTTGGCCACCAGCGGCCCGCGTTCGGCCATCACCGTCACCTCGGCCAAGGTTTTGACATCTTTGCGCTTTAAGGCGGACATGTAATCATCCAGCGGGTGGCCGGACAGGTAAAAGCCGATCGCTTGGTGTTCCTGCGTCAACCGCTCTACCGGAAGCCAGTCGTCGCGGAACGGCAGGCGGGGTTCGGGCAGATCGCTGCCGGTATCGCCGAAAAGCGAGACTTGGGTGGACGCCTTGGCCTCTGCCACCGCCGCTGAATAGGCGACCAGCGCATCCAGCGCCTCGAACACACGGGCGCGGTTGGGGTCTAGCGCGTCAAAGGCCCCCGCACGGGCGAGCATTTCCAAGGGGCGCTTGCCCACGCGTTTCATATCGACGCGGCGGGCAAAGTCGAACAGCGTGGCAAAGGGCTTCTCGCCGCGCGCGCCCACGATCAGCGCCATCGCCTCGACCCCCACGCCTTTGAGCGCGCCCAAGCCGTAGATCAGCTGCCCGCCCCGCACGGTGAATTTGGCAAGCGAATCATTTACCGACGGGGCCAGTGTCGCAATCCCCAGCTTATCCACCTCGCGCTTGTAGACCGCCAGCTTGTCGGTCAGATGCAGGTCGCAGTTCATCACGGCGGCCATGAATTCAACGGGGTAATTGGCTTTGAGATACGCCGTTTGATAAGACACCACCGCATAGGCTGCCGCGTGCGATTTGTTGAACCCGTAGTTGGCGAATTTCTCAAGCAGGTCAAAAACCTCGCCCGCTTTTTCCTTGGGCACATTATGGGTGGCCAAAGCGCCTTGGATAAATTTTGGCCGCTCTTTGGCCATTTCCTCGGGAATCTTCTTACCCATGGCGCGGCGCAAAAGGTCGGCCCCGCCCAGCGAATAGCCCGCCATAACTTGGGCAATCTGCATCACCTGTTCTTGATAAACGATGATGCCTTGGGTTTCTTTCAGAATATGGTCGATTGTCGGATGGATCGATTCCAGATCGCGCAACCCGTTCTTGACCTCGCAATAGGTCGGGATGTTTTCCATCGGGCCGGGGCGGTACAGCGCCACCAGCGCCACGATATCTTCGATGCAGGTGGGTTTCATGCGCCGCAGCGCATCCATCATGCCGCTGCTTTCCACCTGAAACACCGCAACTGTCTTGGCCGAGGCATATAGATCGTAAGACGGCTTGTCATCCAGCGGGATCAGGTTGATGTCGAACGATACCCCGCGCAGGGCCAAAAGCTCCATGCAGTTTTGAATGACGGTCAGGGTTTTCAGGCCCAGAAAGTCAAACTTCACCAGCCCTGCCGCTTCGACCCATTTCATATTGAACTGGGTGGCGGGCATATCGGACCTTGGGTCTTGGTACAAAGGCACCAGCTCGTCCAAGGGGCGATCCCCAATCACCACGCCCGCCGCATGGGTCGAGGCGTTGCGGTACAGCCCCTCGATCTGCTGGGCAAAGCCCAACAGGCGGCCCACCACCTCTTCCTTGGCGGCTTCGCGCAGGCGGGGTTCGTCAGCCAGCGCCTTGGTGATGCTGACAGGTTTGACCCCTTCCAAGGGAATCATCTTGGACAGGCGGTCCACCTGACCATAGGGCAGTTGCAGCACCCGCCCCACATCGCGCACGGCGGCCTTAGAGAGCAAAGCGCCAAAGGTGATGATCTGCGCCACCTTCTCGCGGCCGTATTTCTCTTGCACATAGCGGATCACCTCTTCGCGGCGGTCCATGCAAAAGTCGATATCGAAGTCGGGCATCGAAACCCGCTCGGGGTTCAAGAACCGCTCGAACAGCAGCGCATAGCGCAAAGGGTCAAGGTCGGTGATGGTCAGCGCATAGGCCACCAGCGACCCCGCCCCCGATCCGCGCCCCGGCCCCACCGGAATGGCGTGATCCTTGGCCCATTTGATGAAATCGGCCACGATCAGGAAGTAGCCCGGAAAGCCCATCTTTTCGATGATATCCAGTTCGAAATCCAGCCGTGCTTGATACTCGGCAGGGGTCACAGAATGGGGAATCACGGCCAGACGCGCCTGCAGCCCCGCATTGGCCTGACGGCGCAGTTCTTGCACCTCGTCATCGGCGAATTTGGGCAGGATGGGCTTGCGCTTATAGGCGGCAAAGGCGCAGCGGCGGGCGATTTCGACCGTGTTCTCCAAGGCTTCGGGCAGGTCGGCGAACAGGGTCGCCATCTCGGCCTCTGTCTTGAAATAGTGCTGGGCGGTCAGACGGCGGCGCGGTTGGCTTTGGTCGACATAGGCCCCTTCGGCGATGCAGATCATCGCATCATGGGCCAAATACATCTCGGCCTTGGGGAAATAGACATCGTTGGTGGCGACCAAGGGCAGGCCAAGGTCATAGGCCAGATCAACCATGGCAGCTTCCGAGGCCGCCTCCCCTTCCGGCAGGGCCCCACCTTCGCCCGGATGGCGCTGCAATTCGACATAAAGCCGGTCGGGATAGGCCGCAGCCAGCCTGTGCAGCAAGGCCCGCGCTTTGGGCAAATGCCCTGCCAGAATGCTGCGCCCCAACGGGCCATCTGACCCACCCGTCAAGCAGATCAGGCCCGCGCTGTATCGTTCCACCTCTTCAAGTGTGACCTGCGGCAAAGCCCCGCCCTTGTCAATATACAGGCAAGAGTTCAGCTTCATCAGGTTCAAATACCCCGCC
>JBAXLX010000044.1:0-15318 GCA_037134595.1 Pseudomonadota bacterium | reverse complement strand
TATTCATGGAACGCGCTGAATGATTTGTCTAGGCCATGGCCTCAGCCTTGTCTCTTTCAAAGTTTGACATGATCTCTTACACAATCCTCCCCAAACTGAAAGCAGAGCCCAACCAAGTGGGGCTCGCCACTGAATTTGGCAAAAAGACATCCACAATGGCAGATTTCGTCTAGGAATAACAGATGCTTGACCACATGCTGACTGCAGATGCGATGCTGAGGGAGGCAAACATGGGCGTGTTAGACAAGTTGAAGATCGTGGCACTGGCCAAACAGGTGAAGGGCACCGTGGAACAAGAACGGCGCAAGAAACTGGCCGAACAACTGACGGAACAGCTGAAATTGGCTGAAGCGGCCCTGGGTGGCACGACCTATCAGCGCACCAAAGCCACTTGGGACACTGATGCGGAAGGCCATCGCTATCGCGTGCAGCGTCCAGTGAAACTGCGTCAATGGTGGACGGTTGGCGATGGGGGCGTGGCACAGTTTGGTGTTCGCTATGGCGCGGTGCCCCTGCAATTGCAGCCGGGCAAGACAGCCGTGGAAGTGGCCAAACTTGCTGACTTGCCCGTGGTCATCAAAACTTTGACGCAAGCCGTCGAAGCTGGGGAGTTGGATACAGCGGTTGCCGCAGCCATGGGGCTGCGCGGTGCCAAGTCCAACAAAACCGTAGCAGCCAAGGCATAAAACTGCTCAACCTTTGGCCGGATTAGAATTTTAAATGATGAAGACATCCGCAACGGTCAAGGGAGTGCCCGCGGTCAGTTGAGCAATCTGGATGGGAGTTGCCACTCCAGTACCATCCGCGTCATAAAAAAGAACGCCCGTGCTTTCACTGTAGAGGATGCGATCCGTTGCGTCATGGCTGGTCGCTTCGTTCCAAAAGGCCTCTGCTCCAAGTGTTCCGAATAGTGATGAAGACAATCCATCAAAAGCCGATTGCGAAAGCCAGATATCATCGCTGGCGCTGGAAAAGCCACTGATCGTGTTGATATTGCCGTCTGGAATTGGGGCAGCGTTGAACACAAATACATCTACACCCTCGCTGGCCAACAAAACCTCATTGTCCAGCCCGCAATAGAGCGTGTCAGCACCTGCACCACCACTGATCACGGTATTCCCGTCGAGATCATAACAAGCCAACTCAGTCACGGTTCCATTAGCGTTTGAGGTGGTTGTGATAAGGCTACTACCCGTGATTATCCCGTCTTCACCGAGACGGTACTGGTACTGTGTGTGGCTGTTGTTGCCGGCGCTATCAGAGTAGAATGTTTCTGTCAGGTTCGAGTCGGCATCGTAGTGGTGGCTATAGGTAGCAGAGTTGCCGTTTGCATCAGTAGTTGTTGTGATGAAGTTAGAAGCATAATCAATGCCATCATCATCGCTTTTGTATAGGTACTGCGTATGGTTGCTATTGCCTGCGCTGTCAGCGTAGAATGATTCCAGAAGGTTCCAACTTGCATCGTAATGGTTGGTATAACTATAATAGTTGCCGTTAGCATCCGTGTTGATCGTGACAAATGTAAGCCCTGTTAAAATTCCATCGATAGAAAAGTCATAATTGTATTGGGTGCGGTTTGTATTGCCTGCGCTATCAGAATAAATCGCCTCAACCAGGGTCTGGTTCAAATCAAAGTAATTCGCGACAGTGTAGGAAATTCCGTCAGGATCGGTGTTGGTCGTAATCATGCTGTTGCCTGTAACGATGCCATCGCCATCTGCAATGGTTTCGTACTGCGTGCGGCAGGTGCGACCTGTGCTATCTGAATAGGACGACCCAATCACCGTGCCGTTGGCATCAAAGCAATCTTTGGAACTGTAAGAGTTGCCGTAGGCGTCTGCAAAGGTCACCATGACAGTATAGTCTCTGACGATGCCGTCAGCATCAACATTGTAAAGGTATTGCGTTCGGCTGGTATTGCCATAGTCATCAGAATAGGTCGTCTCAATTAGTCTGCCGTTATCATCATAATAGTTCGCAACGCTGTAAGGGCTGATCTCTGCGTCTGGTTTGGTCGCTGAAATCCCACAGCCAACAACCATCCCTTCGTCATCAGAGCTGGACTGGTCCTGCATCCGATTAGCAATGCCTGCGCTATCAGCATAAACTGGTTCCACGGGCGTGCCGCTAAATTCAATTTTGGTCGGAAAATTGATAGAATTGCCATCGTTGTTGAAATCGCCCGTTATGGCGCTGTAGGTCGCGGCCACTTGATCGAGACCGATGGGCAATTGGTTTTGCGTGTTGCTGGCTTCCCCAGCGCCATAAGAAGAAACGGCATCAGTCAGGGTGACGATGACGTCATCATTCATCGCGGTGGTGTAGGAAACGGCGTTAGTATCAGAGGCAACGCCGCTGCTATCTGTGGTTTTACCTCTGACTTCTATGCCCGGGAGATCCTGCATTCGAGTCTGTTCGCCAACACTATAGACATCAACTGTCTCAGACTTAATGCCGTAGGCGTCATCGTTAAGCGCCATGGAGCCGTCGACAGAAAAAAATATGCCGGTGTCGGTAACGGATAGAACGTCTTGATGCGCAGAAGAACGCGACAAAATGCTCGCATCGAACTCATTAAAGCGCGGTAATCGCACAGAAAATAGCGAAGGACTGATCAGATCGTTCATCTCAGGAACCGCACATGATTAGGGCGAAATTAGGGCGAATGGACTTCCACTAAAGAAGATAAGTGACTCTAATCTCGTGTCAAGTACGTCCCGCGTTGATTTTTAGGCTTTCTGATGGGACCACAGCGACCAAGACGCTGCAGCAACCAGTAGAGGCCGATGAGTTGGATGCTGCAGTTGCCGCAGCGATGGGATCGCGTGGTGCGAAGTCCAACAACACTGTGGCAGTCAAGGCATGAGGCGGGCAGCCCAGCACGTGCGGCAAGCAGGTGCTGGGCTGTGATGTCATACACCAAAATGGTGTATTAATGTGACAAAAGACGCGGTGAAAATCGACCGTTCGTGATGCAAGTCAATATGAATTACTGTTTAGTTTCCGATGCTTGAGTGTAATTTTTGCAAAACAGCGAGAACCACATCTTTGCCGCACCTCAGTTTCCGGCGCAGATCAGTCAATGATCCTGCCGGGTTAGTTCGATCCAAAAAGCATTGAAAATCCGCGTGTCGCTGGTTCGATTCCGGCTCTGGGCACCACTTAACTCACTGAAATCTCTCGAGTTATTGTACAAGCCCAGCTTAATCGCCGCGCTTAGTGCTTGCCGCGGTATGCCACGGTGCGGATATGATTCCTGTATGGCAAAATCATGCCGAACTGTGCGTGCAGATACAGATTTGGAACAGATTTTGCGCTGGTTAGTATGTGGTGCGGTATCTCATCGCGATGTCGGCTGCTGAATGCGCTCATCAACAGATCGCCAACAACTTCAGTATCTGAAGATGTTGGGGTCGTAACGAAAACCACGATTTCTGTGTGATTTGATGCGTGTGCTTCTGTCGTGTTGAAACGACACTGCGTGAACGAATGGCAGAATTGTCGGTTGCCGAGGCATCGATGATAGCATTGGATAATTGATCTTTGTCGCGCGGATGCTGTCACCGCCGCGCGGCCAACAGATTTCCAACAGATATTGAAGATATTTGGACTTTGCGCTTACGCAATACCTTCAATCGCGGATCGATCACGGCATCGTTGGGGGCATGCCGCCCCTTCTTGGATGAACAAGCGCCTCAGATGATCAACCCACATGCCATTGAATTTGCTGCACCTCGTGCTATCTCCCAGTCTCTTGAGGTGAGTTTGCGGGCTCAAGACACCCCGTCAACGCAAATGATCCCCAAAATAGGTCAAGCCCATTGAAAACCTTCGTCTATAATGCTTGGAACTTTGTGTTCAATCACGAAGCAAATCCCCTAAGACACATCCCGGATGTTGCGACGCGGCATTATGTGTTGCAAGCATTGGCCCTGATGTGGGCCTTGGCTTTTTCGGTGGCCATCGGCAGTTACACCGTGTTTGCCTTGAGTGTTTTGGGCCATGCTGTGCTGATCGCAGCGGCGGCAATCACTGTGGCAACCTACTCGACAGCCGCAACCAAACCTCAGATGTTTGCACGATTTGCTTCGCGCCGGCCTGACGGTGAGCACGAGTAAAGGAAGAACGCCGCCATTGTTCCTGGTGCTCGTCAACGATGTCACGGCTGAGAAAGTGACACAATGGTGATTTAGTGCCTTGTTGAATAGGGCTATGCGGCGGGTCGATCCCTACACGGTCGAGGCTCACACGCTTTATTTCTTGTGTCACACAGCGATTTGTATGAGGATCATCAAAAGTCACAGGGCAACGTGAACATCAACGTCGCCGAAAACGCTGGTAAATCGGTCAATCAGATCGAGCGGCTCTACGCAAAATACCTGCCGCTTTCGAAAGGGATGGCAAGGAACCTGTAATGCTTCGGGGGGTAAGCGAATGCAACAAGTTGATAGGATCAACCCCTTGAAACGCATCTCACAGTTTTTCTATGAGAACTCTAATTTAAAGGTAGCAATCCTTTGCACCGCAATTTTTGGTGCTTACTTAGTCTTGGTCATGACCCATCAAGCAACTGGCTTTGACATACCAAACAGCAATGTGAAATCGCTTGGTATGATGTTTGGATTTAGAGAGTCTGATATTCTGGAGTTTTTTCAATCACGCACAGATAAGATGATTGAAGCATATATAAATTTCAACCTGATTTGGGACATGATATTTGCTCTTATCTATGGTGTCATGTACGCAGTTTGGCTGTCTGTATTGCTGAAGGCATCCGCAGGAAAAGTTGGTCTTTTGAATCTAATTCCTTTTCTTCAGGTCATATTTGATTGGTTAGAGAACTATTCCTTAGGATATCTGGCGCAGCAGTATTTGATCAATGGAACTATCGTCTCATCCATTGCGAAAATTTCCTCATATTTTGTCATGATAAAATGGGTATTTTCTGGGTTGACATATTTCACAATTATCTTGGCCATGATGTTTTTGCTTGCTCGGCTCTTCAAAAAGCAATGATTTAAACGTTTGATATTTGCTCGCAATCAAACGGTTTGACCAAAACATTGTGGCGTCAGATTGCAGGGCAAGCAATGGACATCGATAGCAATGAAATTGCGGCCAACCGCAGTATCTGAAGATGTTTGCCCCATTCGACCCACCCACCCAAGCCATCTATTCTCTAGCCTCGTCAGTGATTTAGGTAGGAATAATCCGCTGCTGACCACACAATTGTAGATAACAGTTGTGAGGCAAACGATGACCGGCATGAAACTGCGCGATGGTGACATTACCCTGTACCATCGCCGCGATAGCAAAAACTGGCAGGCAGATATCAGGCTGCCCGATGGCGGCAGGCATACCCTGAGCCTGCGCACCGCCAACGAAAAGACCGCCAAAGACAAAGTGATCCAGATCTATGAGGACATGTACTTTCGCCACAAACATGGGCTGACAGCCGTTGTGGTTCTGTTCAAAGACGCAGCTGATGCATGGCTCAAAGAACTGCGGGCAGAGGTGCGGGCTGGTTCACGCAATGAACGCACGGTCATAGATTATGAACCCGTGGTTGAACGCTACTTGAAGCCCTACTTTGGCAACAAGCCCATGGACACCATCAAGGCCAGTGACATCGCCCAGTATCGCAGCTGGCGGCGGGATTATTGGGTCACAGGACCGGGTTCCTAGGAAACGGAATACGACTATGAACGCAACGGGCGGGTGATCGAACGCAAGATGGCGCACAAGGCCAAAGCACCCAGCCCGCAGACCATCAACGGCGAAAATGTTCCGCTGCGGGGTCAGTCAACATAGCCATTCAATACTGTCACGAAAGCTTAATCTCAGGTGAATAAGCTCTAATACGGCTTGAACTCTTGGAGAAACAACGATGAAGAACTTTATTAAAGTAGGCTTGGTTGCTGTGTCTGTGTTTATGGGCTTTAGCGCAGCAAACGTGGCTTCGGCGCAAGATACGATCCGCTTCGCTGTGACCGACATCGACGGTCTGGAAGCCTTGCAAACAGAAATGGGCCCGTTCAAGGACGCGCTGGAAAAAGTCTCGGGCCTGAAGGTCGAGCTTTTCGCTGTATCCGGCCGCACCGTGGCTGTTGAAGCTATGGCCGCAGATCAGGTTGATTTCGTGCTGACCGGCCCCGCCGAATACGTGGTGTTCAACGCCCGCGTGCAGGCCGTGCCTGTCGTGACTTGGGACCGTCCCGACTATTATTCCAACATCGTCGTGCTCGACGCTGCGGCAGAGCAAACTCCGGCTGACCTGAAGGGCAAGAAAATCTCCTTCGGCGAAATCGGCTCGACCTCGCAGCACTTGGCCCCCGCCACGCTGTTGGCTGAGGCAGGTTTGGTTTACGGCACCGACTACGAGCCAGTTTTCCTGAAGCGTAACGTCGCTATGGAAGCCCTGATCGCGGGTGAAATCGCGGCCATCGGCATGAACAAGACACACATTGATCAGATCCTCAAAAAGTTCCCCGACCAAAAGCTGCGCGTCTTGGTCAAAGGGCCCAACTTGCCCAATGACGTTCTGCTGGCGTCGTCGACGGTAAAGCCTGAAGTGATCGAAGCTGTACGCAAAGCCTTTGTCGACCATGGCGATGAATTGCTGGCAGCTGTCACTTCAGTGGAAGCCAATGCCAAGTTCATCGGCGGCGGCTTCAACCCGACCGTTACCGACGCGGACTATAATGAGGTTCGCAAGATGTATGAAAACGTCGGCGTAACCGAATTCTCGGCTTTTCTTGAGTGATCAAGGGATGAACCTGCCACAGTTGGTTGGCACAACGACAGGCCCCGCTTCGGCGGGGCCTGTTTTGTTGGTGTCGGATCTTTGCAAATCTTACGGTGGCCCGATCGTGCTGCGCGGAGTGAGTTTCGCTGCTTTTTCCGGAGTTTCGCTTGCGATCATAGGGGCGAATGGATCGGGAAAATCGACACTGTTGAAATGCCTGATCCGGTTGACTGACCCAAGTTCTGGCAAGATCGAGATGTTGGGGCAAAGTGTTGGCGACTTGAGCGCGCGGGCGCTGCGACAGTTTCGCTCTCGGGTCGGGGTTGTTTGGCAAAAGCACAATCTTGTGCCGCGCTTGTCCGCCCTTTCCAATGTGCTCCACGGCGTGCAAGCCCGCATGAGTGGGCCGCGCAGTTGGTGGCAATGGGCTGCCCCCGCACACGTGCGTGCAGAGGCTATGGCCTGTTTGGCACGCGTTGGCATGGCAGACAAAGCCCTCCAAAGGGTCGACAGCCTGTCAGGTGGCCAACAGCAGCGTGTGGCCATCGCGCGTATGCTGATGCAGCGCCCCGAACTTGTCTTGGCCGACGAACCCGATGCCAGCCTTGATCCGCAATCCGGTGAAGATGTCATGCGTCTTTTGTCGGATTTGGCGCGGCATGACGGGTTGACCTTGATCGTTATCTCGCATCGATTGGAACACACTTTGGCCTTTTCTGACAGGATTATCGGTTTGGGCAACGGTGTCATCACGCTGGATGTGGCAACAACCCAAGCTGATCCTCACATGCTGCGCCGTTTTTTTGATAAACCCATAGAATAGGCGCCACATGCCCCAAGCCATTCTCACCCCACCGCGCTTTCAACATCGCTCGCTTGCCGAATATGTGGGTATTGTCGTGGTGCTGGCCCTGGTTTTGACCAGCGTGGCCAACACCGCCCCCTCGCTTGACAAGTTGCAACGCGGCGGTGCCCGGCTTTTTGCACCTTCTGGCTTTTTGATGCAGATGTTCCCGCCCGATTTCAGCCGGGTGGAGCATATCGCGTGGAAGCTTGTCGAAACTTTGCAGATGGCGGTGGCGGGCGCAGCCTTGGGTCTGGTCTTCGCCGTTCCCTTCGCCATTCTGGCCACCGACCGCCTGTCGCCGCATCCGCTGATCAAGATTGCCGCGCGCGGCATGATCGCCTTTTTCCGCACCGTACCCGATTTGGTTTGGGCGATTTTCTTCATCATCGTTGTGGGTCTAGGCCCCGCTGCCGGTGTTTTGGCGCTGATGATCGATAAGATTGGCTTTGCAGGCCGCTTTTTTGCCGAAGCAATGGAAGAGGCCGACACCGGCCCGCAGGATGCTTTGCGCGCGATTGGCGCCAGCCGGATGGGGATCATCTTTTCTGCCGTCTTTCCAGCCTGTCTACCGTCGTTCACCGCCACGTCACTGTTTGCCTTGGAGAAATCGGTACGCGGGTCGGCGGCTTTAGGCCTTGTGGGCGCAGGTGGGATCGGTGTTGACCTGAAGGTCGCTTTCGATCTGTTCAACTATGACGAGGCGCTGACGATAATTTTGATGATGCTTGGGCTTGTGGTAGCTGTGGAACAATGCAGCAGTTGGATCCGATCAAAGCTGATCTGACTTCGCCAAAGCCGCAGGCCAAACGGGACATGTGAGAAAAGCGCCAGAGCGGCCAAGAAAAGACCGGTGCAGCGCTGGTCCTAAAGGGACGTAAGCGCCCAAGGGAAAGTCTTGCACTATGCCAAAATTACGTGTGAAGTCGATGCCGCCGCTTGGTTGCAGACAACAGATTTCCAACATCTTCAGATTCTGAAGTCGGCCCCCAACCTCCGTTCTGCCCCACCAAGCCCAAACAAAATATTTCCTATCCTCGTCCGTGATTTAGGTAGGAATAATCCGTTGCTGACCACACAATTGTAGATAACAATTGTGTGGCAAAAGATGACAACCATGAAACTGCGCGATGGTGCTGTAACCTCTAACGGTACGCGACGATGCTTAAAACGCTGTGTTCGCACAGCGTTCCATGATACTGTGTTCAACATAGCAAAACGCATTTTGCGCCCAAAATGCCCGATAGCACATTACTTAGCACAACCATTTTCAGCATTTAATCCACGTTTATTATCAACAGCTTACCGACAAGCCAAATCTTGAAAATCCGCGTGTCGCGGGTTCGATTCCGGCTCTGGGCACCATTTTACACAATAAAATCAAGCAGCAACACATAGCACACTCTTGAGTCCGTGAGTTGCACAGTCATTGCACACTTCTGCCTGCGTTGCTGTGCTGGTTTAGGGGTTTTGCCGACTCGTTTGCTGTGTTCAACATAGTGTTCTGGTTTGGCGTGTTCGACACGGCATTCAGGTTTTCTGGTGTAACACAGCGTTTGCTTTACCGCTTGTTGGTCCAACCAGAGTTGCTGAAGGCTTGGTTGGGCGTGGGCGGAGCAGGACTGCCGGAAATACCATGCCGCGCTGTCAGGCTCATTCGCTGTGTGAACTTGCTGTGTTAACACAGCATTCTCGTTTGCTGTTGTAACCCAGCATCAATCCGCAACCGATTGCCGCCATCTTGCCGAGCAGAAGATCAAAGCCTTCGTTTTCATAAGGTCTTGCCGTGCGCACACTTTGCTGACTAAGGTGAATCTAAAGGATCGATTTTGCATTTTCCGTCCGAGCTCTGGATATTGGTTAGGCTGGCTTAATGATCGACAAACATGCGCTGAGTGAGCGTGAGATTTGCAGCCCGCCAATACCGTCTTGCGGGAACGCATCTCGCACCGGCTGACCCGGCCGGTCGGGCGCCCCTCACAGACAAAGGTAAAGCGGTTCTTCGAGGACTGCGAGTATCAAGCGGCATCATGGGACAAGCCACGTCGGGTGATCGCCAAGATCGAATGGCATCGAGGTGAACTCTTCCTCCGTGTGGGTTTCATCGTCACCAACCTGCCGATGGAGCCGGATTGGGTGGTGCTGTTTTATAACCAGCGCGGCACCGCGGAGCAGCCCATCAAGGAAGGCAAATACGCCTTCCGCTGGAGGCGGCTGTCGTGCAAACGCTTCCGCGACAACGAGGTGCGGCTGCAACTGCATGCGCTTGCCCACAACATGGCCACCTTCTTGCGCTGCATCAAGCTACCCGAGGCCATGGCCGACTGGTTGTTGACTAGCTTGCAACTCAAGCTGATCAAGATCGGCGCTCGTGTGGTGCGTCACGCCCGCGCCATAACCTTCCAACTCGCCGAGGTGGCTGTCACCGGCCCGATGGTGCGCGCCATCCTCGCCGCCAGCCGCCGATTGCGACCGCCACCGTCGTGCGCGTGAAGCTGAAACTGCCCAAGACCGAACGAAAGTGGCAGGGCAGGTTTGTCCGCCGCGCTGAAAAACGTGTTTGTCCGACCAAGCTGACACAGCATCGCGGCCCGATCCACCCACAATTGAGCGTTCCGGCGAGCGCAGACGAGGCTAGGAGAACAAAACACTTGAGCCGGCGGCAAGATCAGGCTAACTCGCCACCAAACGGCAGGCCACTTGGGGGATGTCGGATGCAACGTTTGCAGGAAGATCTGATGAAATTTTCCAAATACGCCGTTTTCGTAATGGCTTTGATTATTGGATTTTCGACATCGGTCGTTGCCGCTTCACCGGAACCGTTTGCAATAAACGATCTTGAGCAACCGCCCTATCCGGACAAGCCAACCCAAGCAGATGTTTCGTTTTTCATCGACGATATCTCTGACATCGATCTCTCCCTTGACGTGGCAGCCCGTCACCCACCAGCGCCATGACATTCAGGCGACCCAACCAACGGCAAGACGTGATGGTTCTTGGGACACCTGCGGCGAGGAAAACCCATCTAAGATCGATTGAGGATCTTGCCACGCCCGCCCGTCATGACCCGATCCGTAGAGCGATGGATATGCGCTCGATGCGGGACCGCTTCAGTTCCGATGGCATGTCAGGTTCGTCGGCAGATGTGGCAAAGATGCCAGTCTTGCTTTGGCGTCCCGCCGGATCGTATACTGAACGTGCCGCTGAACCACTTTTGAATTGGCAAAATATTAAGTCTCTCACACATGGAATGAACAATATGACCGATGTAAATCTGCAAAGCCAAAAGGCCGCCCCGAAGGGGTATTGGATCGTCCTCGCCAGTGTTTTGGATATGGCGCGGTTTGGCACCTACACCGCAGTTGCGGGCCCGCTGCTGGCATCCTTTGGCGGTCGCGTGCTGGCGCGGGGCAATGTCACGGTGGTGGCTGAGGGGTCAGCTGCAGGCAGACCCTACCTTGTAGAATTCCCAAGCTACGAGGTCGCGCAAGCGTGCTTTAACTCTGCGGGCTACCAAGAGGCCATAAAGCTGCGCGACGGGATCGCGAAGTTTGACATCCTCATCACGGAAGGCTTTGTTCCCGAAGCGTGAAGGCAATGCAGCGTCGCAGGGGATATCGCTTTTCCCTGCGACGATGGCGTTAGGTCTGCCAATCACCCCCAAAACGGCGTCCGGCAGACGCACAGCTTAGCCGTCGACCATCATCCCGACCACAATCAGAACCTGATAGTCTTGCTTGCTGCACCCTTGAACGGGAGGCATGACCGTGCCGGGGCTCATCGGGAAGGCGGTGGTAGGCGCATGGTCTGGGGTACACGCCTCACCGGTGCTTGTCTTGGAATAGCGGGCGGCACGGCACCCAAAATGCGTGACATCATGAATGGTCGCGCCATCGGCCAGGCTCCAAGCCTGCTTGCCCGCAGCATCAGGCGCTTGGACAGTCAGAAGTGAGGTGACAGCCCGCCCGCCCGTCACAACATACTGGCCCGCAGGAAGGGGAAAACTGGGCGTTTCCATGATGCGGCCATGTTCTTCCAACCACCAAGCTGTGGGATCAAACGTCCAACCGGCCGGAGCAAGATTGCTGTTCGCCAAAAGGCCCGCATAATCGCCGATCCCGATGCTGCGAGGGCCGGGGTCTGTGGACCAAATCCCCCAAGTCTGCGCATCATCGCCCGCAGCTCTTTGCGGAACGCCAAGGGCTGCGATGTATTGTGTGGCAACCGGCTGAAAAGTGACCTCGGCCTGTGCAGAAACGCCGGTGATCAAGCCGATGCCGGCAAGCATGGCGAAGCGGAATAGCAGGGCTGTCGTTTTGATTTTCGCGATCATTTCTACCTCCTCGACGATGATCATTCCCGTGCACATTCTCACATGTTCCGTGTGAAGGATAGGACGCCTGCGCGATAGGTCTGCAAATGTTAGGCGACGGCCTCTTGAAGCACCCGCACGATAGCGGGGTCTAGATCTTGCGCCTGTGTTGCTCAAGCATGGGCCAATTTACTCATGCACAGAAAGTCGGACACTCTCGACCCAGTTGGCCCCAACCCTGCGCAAGGGCGATGTGACCAACCTGGATAATCTTTCGTCCCTCAAAAGTCACAAATTGGCCGAAACGATGCGAGATATCTGCACTTCGTTCACGTTCGGGCGGCCCTATTCCCCCGCCTTGAACACCATGGAAATGGCCTTCACAAAAACAAAGGCCCTCATCCCACGCGCCGCCCCATGAACATGCGAGGATTTATGGTAAGATGTGGCTCGTGTCTGCGATCTCTTCACCCAAGAAGAGCGCTCCACCTTCTTCAAGGCCGTAGGATCAGAGGCCAATTGACCGAAATGCGCTTTAGGTGAACCTTGGGTCACACCATGCAAGTAGGCGCCATGGGTCTTTGTCGACGCGCGCTTTCTCGTGGCTAACCTGCGCAAAGGTCTGATCTCCAAGGGCCAAGCGGATCGCGGCAATATGGGTTGGGGAAATGTAGGAGGTCGAAGATTTGGAGATGCCCAGCAGGAAGGAAATCGCTTCAGATTTACGACCTGTCTTCGCCTTTATCCACGCATGGTGAGCTTGCACAAAGGTGTCGTCTGGATAAAGCCGCAAAGCCCCGGAGATTGCTTTTTCAGCCGCGTCCCATTCATCGGATTTGACATGGATCAGGGCTTTCATAATCCAAAGCAAATCGACATCTGGTCGGAACGTCAGAGACTCGTCGATGTAAAAGGCAGCCTCGTCATACCGATTTTGCGCGCAAAGAACCCAACCTTTCAGCGCCAGTAACACTCTTTCTAGAGGCGTGATTGCCAGAGCGGTGTTTAATGCCGCTTCGGCACGGTCAAGTTGCCCGTAGCCGATCAACAGCCAAGCCTTATAGAACTCGGCAAGCCAAGATGGCGGCCCGCTTTTAAGCGCCTCGGTGATCAGGTAAAGCCCACCCGTTATGTTATTTGCTGTCATCCCAATCAAGAAACCCTTTGACGCCAAGGCTGACGGCAGGTTTGGCTGAAGTGACAAGGCGACTTCGACAAGTTTTAGGGCGGCGGTTGCGTGCTTGGCTGGGCGAACATATCCCCGTATCATGCGAGAAATTTCCACATCGGCTTGCAAGCTCGGGGCCAGTGCCAAATCTGGAAATCGCTTATGGGCCTTGTGCAGAGCGGCGGACGCCAATTTCAAATTTTTATCAGTCCGATGAGAAAATGCCATCGCCAGATCATCCAATGTCGCGCGATCCAACTTCTCACCCAGCAAGGGCAAAAGCGGATCAGCACCACCCGTGGTCAAACGCGTGGGTGACGTATCGCGCAGATGGAAGTGATTATGGTCCGAGGATGCCAAAAACTGGGCCGCACCACGACCAAGGCATGTCCCGACCTCACCCAGCATCGCCGTTCGCTCAGCCTCAGTTAGGTCATCCCAAACCGGAACATGCCTAGGAGCGGCAATCAAACCCGCACCTTGGTCCAAACAAATTGGGCAGGAAAGGCTTGGGTCGGTCACTCGCACCCCGGTAAGGCATTTGCGACGGTGACCATTACCAGTTAATGATCAAATGTCCATGGGCTGGTTCGACCCCGATGCATGACAAAAACAGTATCTTTCGCTAAAATGCAGACTCTTTTTTATCACACAGGTTGAGCTGCTCTCCAACTCTTGGACAGATTTCTGGGTGATTTAAGCTACTGCCTGCACCTGCTGATCGGCTTGGGTTGCGTTTAAGCAGACCACGGCGGACTGTTGACCGCCATGTTACAAATGGTCCGAAATTCCGCGACCACCTCTTTTTCCAGTCACGGCTTAGAGCTTGGGCTTAACAATGTCAGAAGCGTGACAGCATCGGGGATGCCGGTTATCGGGAGCGAGACCGAAGCTTGAAATAATTTCAAGGCTTCCATTGTTTGGTCGCCGAACACGCCATCGCCCTTTCCTTGCAGCATTCCCAAGGCGGTCAGACGGTCCTGTGCCTGTAGAATAAGCTGGGGATACACCATCACCGAATCCGAACCAACCGTAACCTTTACGGGGGTGCTTGCATCATGCACATAAACCGGCTTGAGCAATTCTATAACCTGCACCACAGCACTTTCGTAAATCATATCGGGCTGCTGGCGGCACAGATTAACCGCAAACATTGTGAAAATGCCGATAGGCTCCGAAAACGGCATCACCGAGAACACGCCATCTTCTTGACGATTGGCTGCAGTTAATGCTCCGTCCGACCAGGCAACAACTGCACTCAAGTCCGGCGCGTTTGAGTCGACCTTTTCTAAGATTTGCGAGCAGCGCAGCGTTCCAATACCTTGAACTGAAAACTGACCGTCCGCATCCGCCGCATGCACACAAGCCGTGCCAAGCACCATTGCGGCTAAAGCGGCACAGAAAGCTTTAAGGCCGAAGCGGTTAGCATAAAAGCCAGTTTTCCGCATAATCTTAAAATATATAGATTCCATGATTTTACCAACCCCAATCATATGAATTGTTAAAAGAGCCATTGGAACTGATGTTGCCAGAGTTCGATGCAGTAATGGAGTTTCCGGATATCGTGTTATTATCGCCGGTTATGTTGTAATACGTGCAAACACCACAGGATGTTATCGATTGGTTCCAAGTTTTGGCCTTTGCAACACTTTCGGCAATCTGGTCTTCCAGGGCATGCAACGATGCGGACCGCAGTGCAGGATCGGCCGATGACCCGCCGGTCCCCCATGCCACAGCGGCATTTCCTGCCCAAGATATGCCGCCAGTGCAGTTTATCATTCCGATAAAGGCTAATAAGATCAGACGTTGACGTGACATGCTAGTCCTATTCGCTTGAGTTGCCGACGATGGTAATGCAAACACCACAGGCAGAGGTGCCCAAAGAGACCGGTACACTGTCAATCGGCCAAGTCGCGCTATAATCGCCTGTCGCCGTGATCTGACCGCTGTTGCTTGCAAAGATCTGTTTGTCGTCTTGGTCATTTGAGCCTGTTGTGCTTACCAAGTCGTTTGTTAGGAATGTGTATTTATAGGTCTTTGTGACAATGGCACCGGCACTGACAACGCTTAGCCCGATGCCACCGTTGCTCATATCCGGATTGATGAAAGCAGCATGCGACGAGATCTCGCCACTGTTGATGGAAACCAGTTCAGACTCAGCGGGTTGCGCGCAGAGCGCAAGGCCGCAGACCAGTGTTTTAAGAACCAAACTTTTTGTGCTTGCCATGACACTCTTTGCTTTCCACGAC
>JBAXLX010000043.1:0-15406 GCA_037134595.1 Pseudomonadota bacterium | reverse complement strand
AGCGCATCTTGTGCCTGACCTACACCAAAGCCGCCGCAACCGAGATGCAAAACCGGCTGTTCCAGCGTTTGGGCGCTTGGGCCATGATGCCCGACGATGCCCTGACAAAGGCGCTCGCAGAGTTGGGAGAAGTTAACACCCCCGACCCCGCCCACATGGCCCGCGCCCGCAGCCTGTTCGCCCGCGCCATCGAAACGCCGGGGGGCTTGCGTATCCAGACGATCCACAGCTTCTGCGCCAGCCTGCTGCGCCGCTTTCCGCTAGAGGCCGGGGTGTCGCCGAACTTCGTTGAGCTTGACGACCGCGCCGCGCGGCTGTTGCGGCAAGATATCTTGGAGGAAATGGCCGACACGCTGGCCCGCGATGCCGTCTATCAGGCGGCGCTGGTTTATACCGGCCAAGATTTTACGGCGCTTATGGAAGAAGTGGCCTATCATCCTGAAGGTTTTCAAACATCTGTTCACAAAACGCTCCAGATGCCCAATGGCGAAAGCGCAGCGCAGCTTTTGGCCGATGTGTTTGACGGGGACGAGGCCGAGCTTTTCACCACCCTTCTGCCCGCCTTGGCCGCTGGCAGCAGCAATGATGTCAAGGCCTATGAAAGCCTGTCATCCCTTCGCTTTAACCCTGCAAACCTTTCCACCCTGTCGACGCTAGAGGATGTCTTTCTGACCGGCGACAAGGCGAAAATCCCCTTTTCGGCCAAGCTTAACGCCTTTCCCACCGCCGCCACCCGCAAAACCATTCCCGACCTGATCCCCCGCTTGAATGCCTTGATGGAACGCGTCCAAGACGCCCGCCCCCGCCGTCTGGCGCTGCAAGCGGCGGCTAAAACGCAGGCGATCTACGACTTTTCCCAGCAATTCCTGCCGCTCTACGCGCAGCGCAAGGCCGCGCAAGGCTTGCTGGATTTTGACGACCTGATCACCCGCGCCGAAGGCTTGCTGTCAAACCCCTCTGTCGCCGCTTGGGTGCTGTTCCGGCTGGACGGCGGGATTGACCACGTGCTGGTGGACGAGGCGCAAGATACCGCGCCCAAGCAATGGCGCGTGATCGAGCATTTGACGGCAGAGTTTACAGCCGGCGAAGGGACGCGGCCCGGTGGGCGCACCTTGTTTGTGGTGGGCGACAAGAAACAGTCGATCTATTCCTTTCAGGGCGCCGATGTGGCGGCCTTTGACGAAAAGCAGGCTTTGTTTGAGGGGAAGTTCACCGCCGCACGGCAGGTCTTTCAGAACCGCTCGTTGCAGTATTCGTTCCGATCCTCGCCAGCCATTTTGAACGTGGTGGATGCGGCCCTTGCCGACCTGTCGCCCGCCGCTTTGGGCGATGTGGTGGCCCACCGCGCTTGTTTCCCCGATCTGCCCGGCCGCGTCGATCTTTGGCCGCTGATCGTGGCGGATGGGGTGAAAGACGACGCGCCCTTTGAAGATCCGGTTGACCTTATCCGCCCCAGCCACCCCGTGGCCCAACTGGCCGACAAAATCGCGGCCGAGATTGAGGGGTTGCTGACATCGGGCACCCAAATTGTCACCCGCGAAGGGCCGCGCCCTGTGCATGCGGGCGATGTGCTTATTCTGGTGCAAACCCGCAGCGCGCTGTTCAACGAAATCATCCGCGCCTGCAAAGCCCGCCATTTGCCCATCGCGGGCGCAGACCGGCTGAAATTGGGCGAAGAGATGGCGGTCAAGGATTTGATCGCCCTGCTGTCGTTTCTGGCTACGCCGGAAGATGACCTGTCTTTGGCGGCTGTCTTACGCCCTCCGCTGATTGGCCTGTCAGAGGCGGACCTTTACCCCTTGGCGCAGGGTCGCACAGGGTATCTGTGGAAAAAGCTGCGCAGGCTTGATTTACCCGCCGTTACCCTGCTGAAAGACCTGCGCGATCAGGTCGACTACCTGCGCCCCTATGACCTTCTGGAACGCATCTTGGTCCGTCACCACGGCCGTCACCGCCTGATCACCCGCCTTGGGGCCGAGGCGGAAGACGCCATTGACGAGCTGTTGAACCAAGCCCTCGCCTATGAACGCGGCGCGGTGCCCAGCTTGACGGGGTTTTTGTCGTGGCTAGAGGCGGATTCGGTGCAGGTCAAACGGCAGGCCGAAGCCTCTGGCCAGCGGATTCGGGTGATGACGGTGCATGGGGCCAAGGGGCTGGAGTCGGAAATCGTGATCCTGCCCGACACCGCCGACCGTTCGCCCAGCGACCGCGATTTGCTCTATGCCGATGCCTTCGGGCAAATGGTTTGGAAAACCCCCACCCCCGAAAGCCCACCCGTGATTGCCGAGCTGCGCGCCGATAAACAGCGGCGCGAGGCCGAAGAGAACCTGCGGCTGTTATATGTGGCCCTGACCCGCGCGCGGTGCTGGCTGATCGTGGCGGGGCACGGCACGGCGGCGAAAGACGGCGCTTGGCACAAGATAGTGGCCGACGGCATGGCGCGGCTGGAGACCACGGCTAGGCCCAATGGCCTGCGCCACCAGTCAGGACCTTGGCCTGAGGTAAGTCTGCAAAGCCAGGCGTCTGCCGTGCCAGACCACGCACCCGAAGACTGGATGTTTATGCAAACCGAACATCCCGCCAAGGCGGAGCCAGCCCTGTCGCCGTCTGATCTGGGCGGGGCCAAGGCTCTGGCCGGTGCCTTGGGCGAAGACAGCGAGACCGCCAAGGCGCGCGGCACAGCCTTGCACCTGTTGTTGCAGCACCTGCCCGACCATCCGCAGGCCGATTGGCCACAGGTGGCGGCGGGATTGGTGTGCGAAGGGATGCCTGACCTGCTCGATCAAGCCAAAGCGCTACTGACTGACCCCGCTTTGCAGCACATCTTCGCCGCTGGTTTATCCGAGGTGGCGCTGACAGCCCCTTGGGGTGACCAGCGGCTTTTGGGCACGATTGACCGTTTGATCGTGCAGCAAGACCATGTTCTGGCGGTGGATTTCAAAAGCAACCGCACGGTGCCCGCCACCGCTTCTGCCGTGCCGGACGGCATTCTGCGCCAGATGGGGGCCTATCAGATGATGCTGGAACAGCTTTACACAAAGCCTGTTCATCTGGCGATTTTGTGGACACAAACCGGCACCTTGATGCCGCTTGATCCCGATAGGCTGCGGGCCGCCCTTGCCCGTGCCACGACCATTGGTGCCACCAACCCTTGACGCTGGGCCTTGGTCTACATAGGTTCACTACCTGAAATCCTTAAGGAGATAGATCATGGGCGCCGCAACTGTTGCCGTCACCGATGCCACCTTTGACAAAGAAGTGCGCCAGTCTTCGATACCCGTCGTCGTCGATTTCTGGGCGGAATGGTGCGGCCCTTGCCGCCAGATCGGCCCGGCTTTGGAAGAATTGGCGCTGGAATATGGCGGCAAGATCAAGATCGTCAAAGTGAACGTCGACGAAAATCCCGAAAGCCCCGCCGCTTTGGGCGTACGCGGCATTCCGGCGCTGTTTTTGTTCAAAGACGGTCAGGTCGTCTCGAACAAAATCGGTGCAGCGCCCAAGGCTGCGCTGGCAAGCTGGATCAACGCCTCGATCTAATGCGCACGGATTAAGACAAAAGGGCGCCCTGCGGTGCCCTTTTCTTTTGAACCAAAGCATTCACGTCGCCCCCCCGCGCGGTCCTCTTGCCCCTTCACCGAGGTGCAAATACTCCACGGGGGGTCTGGGGGGTGTGAAACCCCCCAGCCGGGGCCGCCGCGCGCCTTACCTGCGGCGCAAATAGACGTAGTAGGCCCCGCCGCCGCCATGTTTCAGGTGCGATTCGCTTACTTGCAAGACGGCAGGCCCAAGGGGGGCCATGCGCAGCCAATGGGGCACTTGGTGGCGCAGAACGCCGGTGCGGGTGGGGATGGGGCCGTGATCGGGGGCGGGTTTGCCTTTGCCCGTGATCACCAAAACCAGCCGCAATCCGGCGGTTTGGGCGTTTAGGATAAAGCGGATCAGTTCGGGATGCGCCTCGGCCATAGTCATGCCGTGCAGGTCAATGCGGGCTTCGGGCTCTAGTTTGCCGCGCGTCATCTTGGCGTGTTTGCGCGCATCCATTTGCAGCGGCGCTTGGGCCAAAGCCTCGGCTGGGGTGGGGGCGATATGGGCGGCAGAGCGCAGAGGGCGGGCCTTTTCGCCCAAGCGAAAGGCGGTGAAATGGGGTTTGGGGGCAGGGATAGGGTCGGCGTGGCCCATCACGACCGCCGTTTCAACCACGGGCAGGGGTTTGGCTTTGCGTAAACGCGCCAAAGCCGCTTCGGACAGCGGGCGGATGGTGCGCGCCACGTCGTGCCAAAGCTGCTCGTCTTCTGGGTTCAGGGTGCGTCGGCGCGACATGGTGTGGTGGGGCTTAGTCGCTGGTGGCTGTCAGTTGCCAGTTCGGATCACCCGCCCCCATGGCGCGCGAAAAGGTCCAAACTTCGCGCTGGCGCTGGATGGCTGTGGCATTGCCCTCGACCACGGCACCGCTGGAATCGCGCACGGCGCGGATCAGTTCTGCGGTAAAGCGGACCGAGATTTCGGCGCGCTTGGTGGTCTTGTCAAACTCTGCCGCGGCCAGTGTCATTTCCCGCAGGCCCACAAAACTTGACGTCACCGTCAGGCCCCGCGTGGCGCGGTCAGCCACGGCGGCGTCAAAGCTTTGCTCGACCTCGTCGCCGACAAAGGGGCGGATGCGGTCGATCTCGCCCTTGTCAAAAGCCATAAGGATCATCTCGTAAGCGCCGCGCGCGCCTTTGAGGAACTCTGTCACCGAAAAGGCAGGCTCTACGCCCTTCATCGCGGCCAAGGCCGAGCGCGAGGCGTCGTCTTCCACGTTGTCGATGATATCGTCGTCCAGCGATCCTTCGATCACCTCGAGCTTGGGGCCAGATTTCGCCGTAGCGGCCGTGGCTGTGGGTTCATAGCCATCGCGCGTGCCCAGAACCGAGCGCAGTTTCAGGATCAGGAAAATCGCGATCCCGGCGAGGACGATAAGCTGGATCGGTACAGAGCTCATGATAAACCTATCTGAAGGGTGGCTGTCGGGCGGCTTGACGCTTATGTAAGGGCTGGTAGGGCCCAAGTCCACCTGTGGGGCCACAAGAATTGAAGGGCTGCGAAAATGCGCTTGGTTTGGCTGCTTTTGGCTTGGGTGATGGTGGAAATCGGGCTGTTTGCCAGCATCGGCGCGCGCGTCGGTGTGCTGGGGACTTGGGCCGTGGTCGTGGGCAGTGCGGCGGCGGGCATTTGGCTGATCCGCCGGCAAAAGCGCGGCTTTGTGGGCGATGTGTTGGGCGACCTGCGATCCCTGCGCGCGGGGGTGAGTACAGCAGCGCATTCCGCGCTGCGCGTGCTGGCAGGGGTTTTGCTGATCTTGCCGGGGTTTTTGACGGACTTTTTGGGATTGGTTCTGTTGATCCCTTGGGTGCAAGATTGGATTGTGGCAGAGATCGCGCGCCGTGCGACGATGGCGGCGGTGAAAGGCACTCTGCATGCGATGCACCACAGGCAGCCGGCCCCGCCAGACGATGTGATAGAGGCGAAAGCCGTGGACGTCACCCTGCCAGACGTCACGGCAAAGCCCCCTTCGGGATGGACCAAGCCCTAAAGCCCTGTTAGGAACGGCGTGACCAAAACGCAGGGGCGACAGATGGCCGAAGAAAACCAGACGGAAAACGGGGCGACACAGCCTCAGGTGAAGATGCAAGCGCTGGCACAGTATATCCGTGACCTGTCGTTTGAAAATGTTGTGGCCCAAAAGGGCATCAGCAGCAACGATGTGCAGCCTGACATACAGGTGGGTGTCAACCTTGATGCGCGCCAGCGCCCGCAGGCCAACACCTATGACGTGATCGCAAAGTTCAAGATCACCTCGACCAACAAGGCGAATGGCGAAACGTTGTTCCTGCTAGAGTTGGAATATGGCGGTGTGTTCTTTGTCGACGGCGTTCCGCCCGAGCAGTTGCACCCCTTCTTGCTGATCGAATGCCCGCGCCTGTTGTTCCCCTTCGTGCGCCGGATTATCTCGGATGTCACACAAGACGGCGGCTTCCCCGCGTTGAACATCGACAATGTCGATTTCTTGGCGCTGTACCGCAACGAAATGGCCCGTCGGGCGCAACTGGCAGCGGCCACACCGGTCGCCTCGGCCTAAGAGCGTTTCAGCCACAAAGCAGCGTCGCCCATCTTGGCCACAAAGGCCTGATGGGCGGCGTGTTCTTGATCGGTCAAACGCGGTGCCAGCGGCACCGGGCGCGGCTTGGCGCGGCCCGCTTGGCTGGCGCGTTGGTGCGCAGCGGTTTGGGCTGCGGCGGTTGCCAGAACAAAATCGGGCTGACGCCCGCCGATCAGTTCCAGATAAACCTCTGCCAGCAGTTCACAATCCAACAGCGCGCCGTGCTTTTCACGCGCCGAATTGTCGATGCCAAAGCGACGACACAGCGCGTCCAGCGAGGCTGGCGCGCCGGGGAATTTGCGCCGCGCCATGGCCACCGTGTCGAGCGATTGCGACATGGGCAGGCCGGGATGGCCAAGGGCTGTCAGTTCGGCGTTGAGAAACTTCATATCAAAGGCGGCGTTGTGGATGACCAAGGTCGACTCGCCCACAAATTCGATAAAATCACGCGCGATGGCTTTGAACACCGGCTTATCGCGCAGAAAATCGTCGCCCAAGCCATGCACTTCGAACGCCTCTTTCGGCATGGCGCGTTCGGGGTTGATATATTGGTGATAGGTGCGCCCTGTGGGCATTTTGTTGAGCAGTTCAACCGCGCCAATTTCGACGATACGGTGGCCTTCGGAGGGTTCAAAGCCGGTGGTTTCGGTATCGAGTACGATTTCACGCATGTTTCGACCGGATATGGGTAAGCAAAGCCATGACATAGGCGCGGGTTGACGCCACGTCGAGCGTTTCCACGATATGGGTGGCGCGGGCACGCTTTTGCGCGTCGGGCATTTGGCGCTGCAAGATCAGGTCAAACTGCGCCTGCGTCATGCCGGGGCGGGCCAGCACGCGGGCGCGCTGCACATCCGGCGGGGCGGTGACCAAAAGGGTGGCGTCCATCTCGGCATCGGTGCCTTTTTCAAACAGCAGGGGAATGTCGAACAGGGCGATGTCGGCGGTGATGTCGGCCAAGAACTGGGCGCGGTCCGCGGCAACCAAGGGGTGCACCACGGCCTCGATCTGGCCAAGGGCGAGCGGGTCGGCGGCGATCCACTGTTTAAGCGCCCCGCGGTCTATGGCCCCGTGCAGGGCGGCCGCCGGACACAGGGCGGCAAGGGGGGCCACGGCGGCCCCGCCGGTGGCATAAAGCCGGTGAACGGCGGCGTCAGCATCCCACACCGGAATGCCTTCGGCGGCAAACAGGGCGGCAGTGGTGGATTTGCCCATGCCAATGGAACCGGTCAGCCCAAGACGAAAAGCTTGTGTCATAGGCCCAGCACGGCGGCGCGTGTGGCGTCATCAACCTCGGGGCGGTGACCGAACCAACGTTCGAACCCCGGCGCGCCTTGGTGCAGCAGCATGCCCAAGCCGTCAACGATATGGGCCCCGCGTGCCTGCGCTTCGGTCAGGAAAGGGGTCATGAGGGGGGTGTAGACCAGATCGGTGGCCACGGTGCCTGCCGCCAGCCTGTCCAGTGGTAGGCGCTGGTCGGGCTTGCCTGTCATGCCCAGCGAGGTGGCGTTGATGACAAGGGTTGCACCGTTCAACATCTCACCCGCGTGCAGCCAGTCGTACACCACCAGTCGCCCGCCAAAATCGGCCTGCAACACCTCTGCCCGCAGGCGGGTGCGATTGGCGATGCGAATTTCGGGGATGCCTGCCTCGATCAGGGCGGCTATGACGGCGCGGGCGGCACCGCCTGCGCCAAACAGCGCTGCGGGGCCTTGGGGTGCCTGCCACTGCGGGGCCAATTGGCGCAGGTTGGCCATCAAACCCACACCGTCGGTGTTATCGGCGTGGATCTTGCCGTCAGCACGGAAAATCAGCGTATTGGCAGCGCCGATCAGGGCAGCACGGTCAGTGACCACTTCGGCCAGTTTCAACACTGATTCTTTGTGGGGGATCGTCACGTTGACACCGACAAAACCCAACTTAGGCAGCATCGATAGGGCCTGCGGCAGATCGTCTTGAGAGACATCCATCGGGATGTAATGCCCTTTGATCCCATAGCGTGCCAACCAATGGCCGTGCAGCAAGGGGGATCGACTGTGCGCGATCGGGTGTCCGATGACACCGGCAAGGGGGATTCGGGGCAGGTCCGTCATGAAGAAATAAAGCCTCGCAAAGACAGATAAGACAATAGCGGCAAAAGCGGCAGGCCGAGGATGGTAAAGTAATCCCCTTCGATGGCCGAGAAAAGCCTGATCCCTTCGCCTTCAAGTTGATAGCTTCCGACCGAATCCTGAACGGTGGGCCAACAGCGGTCAAGGTATTCATTGAGATAGGCATCAGAAAACTGCCGCATGGTCAAGCGGGCCACGCCGACATGCCGCCAAACGGGCTGGCCTTCGTGGTAAAGAACGGCGGCTGACAGCAGCTGATGGGTTTGGCCGCACAGATCGACCAACTGTTGGCGCGCCTTGGCCTCTGTGTCGGGCTTTGAGAAAATGCTCGTGCCGAGCACCAAGATTTGGTCGCAGCCTAAGACCAACCCCAGCGGATGGCGTTGCGCCACTTTGAGGGCTTTCGCCTCTGCCAGAGCATCGGCAATATCGCGCGGGGAGGCGCGCTCTGCCTCTAAAGCCGCGCGCAGGGCCTGTTCGTCGAGCCGCGCCGGGTGGGCCTGCACGGCGACGCCTGCATTTTGCAACAGATTGCGGCGAATGGCAGATTGGGAGGCCAGAAGCAGGGGGGTCATGCGAAGATACCTTGTGGGTTTTGTTGTGGACAATGCGGCTTTGTTCTCCTGGTGAAAAGGGGGTGTGGCGGGATAGTGGGAACCTTCGCCGCTGATGGGTCAGGAACGAAAGCAGTCTTTGCACAGGTGGATAGCAGGTTAAGGTGGCTGTGCATAAAGGTTAAAGGCGCTGTTTTGGCGGTGGTGGGTTTGTCAAACATTTGGTCCGCAATATTCTACGTTTATTAAGGAATTCTTGTTGTTCATCGGTCATTGCAACCAAAAATTTTCATACTTATCCACAGGGATGGTGGTGTGGATAACATTTGGGAGGAAACCTGTAATCCAGATACCCACGGGGTCTATTACATCATCAATTCTTTCTCTATCTTTATAGAAAGACGTAGGAGCGCACATGTTCGAACTTTTGTCACTTTGGTATCCTTGGATCAAAACACTGCATGTGGTTTGTGTCATCGCGTGGATGGCCGGCTTGTTTTACCTGCCGCGGCTTTACGTGTACCATGTCGAGCAGGTGGAGGAGGGTTCCGCGACAGACATGATGTTCCAAACCATGGAGCGGCGGTTGTTGAAGGCCATTATGAGCCCGGCGATGGTTGGCACTTGGGTGTTCGGTTTGTGTCTGGTCGCGACCCCCGGACTCGTAGATTGGTCAGCGGTATGGCCTTGGACGAAGGCGGCCTCGGTGGTGGCGATGACGTGGTTTCAGTATTGGTTGGGAACACGGCGGAAAGATTTTGTCGCTGGCAGCAATCGGGTCAGCGGTCGGCAGTACCGAATGATGAATGAAGTCCCGACGCTGCTGTTGCTGGTGATTGTGGCCTCGGTTATCGTGAAATTCTGAAAGGTTGACTTTTGGTGGAACGGCGGCTATGCAGCGCGGGCTTGGCCGTCCGGTCGCTAAAGCACTCCTATGACATCGCTGCACGGCCCTTGGCGTGACCTCGGGGCTATTGAGGGTTTTCCATGACGATTGAACATCTGAATCTCGCCGATCTGAAAGCAAAGACGCCGGCAGAATTGCTGGCCATGGCCGAAGAATGGGAGATTGAGAACGCGCCTTCTATGCGCAAGGGCGAGATGATGTTCTCGATCCTGAAAGAGCACGCGGAAGAGGGCTGGGAGATTGGCGGCGACGGTGTTTTGGAGGTGTTGCAGGACGGGTTCGGGTTTTTGCGATCAACCTCGGCCAACTATCTGCCGGGACCGGATGATATCTATGTGTCGGCGGATATCCTGCGCCAGTTCAGCTTGCGCACAGGCGATACGATTGAAGGGTTGATGCAGGCCCCGCGCGACGGAGAGCGGTATTTCAGCATCACTAAGGTGACGCGAATTAACTTCGACGATCCCGAAAAGGCGCGGCATAAGGTGTTGTTTGACAACCTGACGCCGCTTTACCCCGACGAGCGGTTGAAGATGGAGGTGGAGGACCCCACCATCAAGGATCGCTCGGCGCGGATTATTGACTTGGTTTGCCCGATTGGGAAGGGCCAACGGGCTTTGATTGTGGCCCCACCGCGTACCGGTAAAACCGTTTTGCTGCAGAACATCGCCAATTCCATCGCGACCAACCATCCCGAATGTTATTTGATCGTGCTGCTGATCGACGAACGGCCCGAAGAAGTGACGGACATGCAACGCAGCGTGAAGGGGGAGGTTGTCTCGTCGACCTTTGACGAACCGGCCTCGCGGCACGTTGCCGTTGCCGAGATGGTGATCGAAAAGGCCAAGCGCTTGGTGGAACATAAGCGGGATGTGGTGATCTTGCTTGACTCAATCACGCGGTTGGGGCGGGCGTTTAACACGGTTGTGCCATCGTCGGGTAAGGTGTTGACGGGGGGCGTGGATGCCAATGCGTTGCAGCGGCCCAAACGGTTTTTTGGGGCGGCGCGGAATATTGAAGAGGGCGGCAGCCTGACGATCATCGCCACGGCGCTGATTGATACCGGTAGCCGGATGGACGAGGTGATCTTTGAAGAATTCAAAGGCACGGGCAATTCCGAAATCGTGTTGGACCGTAAGGTGGCGGACAAGCGGGTATTCCCGGCGATTGATATTCTGAAATCCGGGACGCGGAAGGAAGAATTGTTGGTTGAAAAGATTGACCTGCAAAAAACGTACGTCTTGCGGCGGATTTTGAACCCGATGGGTACGACCGATGCGATCGAGTTCTTGTTGGGCAAGTTGAAGCAGACCAAGACGAATGGCGAATTCTTCGAATCGATGAACTCTTAAGGGGTGGCGATGGGCGACACGATCTTTGCCCTGGCCTCGGCGCGGGGCAAGGCGGGTGTGGCGGTGATGCGGGTGTCGGGGCCGCAGGCGCATGGGGCGCTGGCACGGCTGTGTGCGGTGCCTGTGGCGCGGCATGCGGCGGTGCGGCGGCTGGTGTGGCAGGGGCAGCTGCTGGATGAGGCCTTGGTGCTGGCCTTTGACGAAGGTGCCAGTTTTACCGGTGAGGCCAGCGTAGAGTTGCACCTGCACGGCAGTTTGGGCGTGGTCAAGGCCGTGGCGCGCGCATTAGGCGACATGGGGTTGCGCCAAGCGGAAGCCGGTGAATTCACTCGGCGGGCCTTGGAAAATGGGCGGTTAGATCTGGCGCAGGTCGAAGGATTGGCGGATCTGATCGATGCTGAAACGGAAGCTCAAAGGCGGCAAGCGCTGCGGGTTTTGTCGGGGGCTATCGGCAAGCGGGCCGAATCGTGGCGCCGCGATTTGATTCGGGCCGGAGCCTTGGTGGAAGCCACAATTGATTTTGCCGATGAAGACGTGCCCGTGGATGTGACGCCGGAGGTTTTGGAGTTGATCGATGGACTTCTGGGCGATCTGAGGCGTGAGATTGTGGGCGCGGGTGTTGCGGAGAGGGTCAGGGACGGGTTTGAAGTGGCCATTCTCGGAGCGCCGAACGCGGGGAAATCAACGCTTCTCAATGCATTAGCCGGACGAGAGGCAGCGATCACATCGGAGGTGGCGGGCACAACGCGTGACGTGATTGAAGTGCGGATGGACTTGGGTGGCTTGGCTGTGACGCTGCTTGACACCGCTGGTTTGCGCGGGACCGAGGATGCGGTGGAGAAGATTGGCGTCGCGCGGGCGATAGAGCGCGCCGGTAACGCTGACCTACGTGTGTTTTTGGTGGATCACCCCGGCGAAGCGCTTTTGATCGCCCCGCAGTCAGGGGATATTGTCATTCAGGGCAAGGCTGATCTGAATGGGGCAGCGGAGGCTGTGTCTGGGCTGACGGGACAGGGTTTAGACCGGCTTATGGCGCGGATCACAGATATTTTGGCGGGAAAAGTGGCTTCGGTTGGGGTCATGACGCGGGAAAGGCATCTGGTTGCGATGGCGCGTGCAGTAGAGGCTATGGAATCGGCGAGACATCGGGTACAAGAGCCGAGTGGGGGCGCGGCTGAGTTGGTGGCGCTTGAGTTGCGGCGGGCTGTTCGTGCTTTGGATAGGCTTGTCGGCCGTGTGGATACAGAGGATTTGCTGGACGAGATTTTCGCCAGTTTTTGCATAGGCAAGTGAGGATGTTTCACGTGAAACATTTCGATGTGGTGGTGATCGGCGGTGGGCATGCTGGCGCAGAGGCGGCGGCGGCAGCGGTGCGTGTCGGTGCACGCACGGCGCTGATATCGATGCGCAAGGACCGCATCGGCGTGATGTCTTGCAACCCGGCGATTGGCGGTCTTGGCAAGGGGCATCTGGTCCGTGAAATTGATGCGCTGGACGGCATTATGGGATTGGCAGCCGATTCGGCCGGAATTCAGTTCCGTTTGCTCAACCGTCGCAAAGGGCCTGCGGTGCAAGGGCCGCGCACGCAAGCCGACCGAAAGCTGTATCGCCAAGCAATTCAGAGCTTATTGGCGCGCCAACCCGGGCTTGAGATCATCGAAGGCGAGGTGGTTGACCTGACCGACGCGCCTAATGGCAGCATCTCTGGTGTGGTTTTGCTTGACGGTACACGACTGTCTGCGGCGGCTGTCGTGCTGACGGCTGGCACCTTCTTGAATGGGATTATCCATGTTGGAGATCAGCATCGGTCAGGCGGTCGGCAGGGTGATCTTGCCTCAGAGCGGTTGGCTCAGAAGTTGGCTGGCTACGGGTTAAAGCGTGGTCGGTTGAAGACGGGCACGCCGCCACGATTGGACGGAAAGACGATCGCGTGGGATGGGCTGGACGTGCAACCGGGCGATGATGACCCTGTGATGCTGTCGTTCTTGAACAAGACCCCGCAGGTGCGTCAGGTAAGTTGTGGGATCACGCATACCAATGAACGCACGCATGATATCGTGCGGGCCAATCTGGGCCGTTCGGCGATGTATGGTGGCCATATCGAAGGGGTTGGGCCGCGGTATTGTCCCTCAATCGAGGATAAAGTGGTGCGGTTCGCCGAAAAAACCGGGCATCAGATTTTTCTGGAGCCTGAAGGTTTGGACGATGACACCGTTTATCCCAACGGTATCTCGACGTCGCTTCCCGCGGAGGTGCAGTATGACTATGTCCGCAGCATTCACGGGCTAGAGCACGTCACCATCTTGCAACCTGGCTACGCGATTGAATACGATTTTTTCGATCCGTCAGCGTTGCGGCGCACGTTGGAAAGTTCCGTCAAAGGGCTGTATTTCGCGGGTCAGATCAACGGCACAACCGGCTATGAAGAAGCTGCCGCACAGGGCTTGGCGGCAGGGGCCAATGCTGCGGCTGCGGCGTTAGGGCGGCCGCCGGTTCTTTTTTCGCGCACCGATAGCTATATCGGCGTGATGTTGGATGACTTGATCTCACGTGGTGTGACAGAGCCGTACCGGATGTTTACGTCGCGGGCCGAGTACCGGCTGCATCTGCGGGCGGACAATGCTGACCAGCGTATGACGGCCTTGGGGTTGGCCGCCGGGTTGGTGGGGGGCGCGCGGGCCACGCGCTTCGCGCAGAAGATGGCGCGGATCGATGCTGCGGCGGGCGTCTTGGCCGCGCGGGCGTGTTCACCGCAAGAGTTACAGGCGGTGGGCATCGCCGTCAGCCGTGACGGCGCGGCGCGCAGCTTGTTGCAAGTTTTGGCTTTTGCCGATACCGAGTGGTCGCAGATTGATGCGCTTGCACCGGAAATGCTGGCGGTTGATGCTGATACCAAGGCACAGGTATGGCGGGATGCGCTCTACGCGCAGTATTTGCACCGCGAAAGGGCGGACGCCGATACGTTGCGCAAGAATGAACTGCTTCGGATCCCGGACGAGTTGGTCTTTACCAATCTTCCAGGCCTGTCGAATGAATTGGCAGCAAAGCTGCAGAACGTGCGCCCGTCCAATCTTGCCGAAGCTGAGCGGATTGAGGGTATGACCCCGGCAGCCTTGCTGCTGGTGCTGGCCCATTGCCGGAAGGCCAGTGGGGCGCGGGTGGTTGGCCAATGACCGCTTTGGTTCGGGGAACAGCACCGGATTGGCTGGATGTTTCACATGAAACAGTACTCAAGCTCGATGGCTTGCTGGGCTTGGTAGAAAAATGGAACCCCGCGATCAATCTTGTCGCAAATGCAAGCTTGCCCGATGCTTGGCAGCGCCACATCCTGGATTCGGCGCAACTGTTCGAGATCATCCCAAAGCATGCCCGCGCTCTTGCAGATTTTGGCAGCGGGGCGGGATTTCCAGGATTGGTGCTGGCCATTCTGGCGCAAGACAGCTTACCACAACTGCATGTTACGATGATCGAATCCGATAAGCGCAAGGCCACATTCCTGTCGCAAGCAGCGCGGCAGCTCGGCATTTCTACCACAGTTTTAGCAGATCGCGCGGAAGCTATGCCGCCGCTCGCTGCGGATGTTGTGACCGCGCGCGCCTTGGCACCGCTGATCAGTTTATGCCGTATCGCAGCGAAGCATCTGGCTGTGGGCGGAATCGCGATATTTCCCAAGGGCAGCCAGGCGGATAAAGAGGTGGCCGATGCCTCGGCCGAATGGCGTTTTGAGCTTCAGTACCGACAAAGCCGAACAGATACTGCAGGACAAATTCTAACACTAGGTGGCCTTCAACATGCCTGATGTCAGCCGCAACAGCCCGGCGCATATCATCGCCATCGCCAACCAAAAGGGCGGCGTTGGCAAAACCACGACGGCCATCAACTTGGCGGCGGGCTTGGTGGAATTGGGCGCGAAGGTCCTTCTGATCGATCTTGATCCACAGGGCAATGCGTCAACAGGATTGGGCATTGCCGCAGATGCGCGCGCGGCCACGACCTATGATATTTTGATCGAAGACCGCCCGGTGACAGAAGTCATTCAAGTCACTGCGATCGATAACCTGCTCATTTGCCCGGCAAACTCCGACCTCGCGTCGGCGGATATTGATCTGGTGGCCAACGAAAAGCGCATCTTTCTGCTGCATGACGCCTTGCGGGAAGCGTCGCTTGAGGCGTTGGGATTGGACTTCATCCTTATTGACTGCCCGCCCTCTCTCAGCCTTTTGACCGTCAACGCGTTCGTCTCGGCCCATGCGGTTCTCGTGCCGCTTCAGGCGGAGTTTTACGCACTCGAAGGCTTGTCGCAACTTATGCTGACGGTCCGCAAGATCCGCACCACCGCCAAC
>JBAXLX010000042.1:0-15626 GCA_037134595.1 Pseudomonadota bacterium | reverse complement strand
CTGGCGAGCGGGCTGTACCTCTCGGGCGCTGTGACGGATATCCTTGCGACCAGCATCAGCGATTCTGGGCGGGGTGCCAATTCCGTTTTGCCGCATGTCCGCTCTGATTCCATCCTTTATGACACGCAGGCCAACCCCGACATCGAAACGCTGACGATGGCTTATTTTACAGGGCTTGCACCCGACCTTTACGGTCGTGTCACCTTTGGCTATCTGGAACGGGGCTTTGCGGGTGTTTCGGCCGAAATGCTCTATCGGCCCACGGGCAAGCCTTGGGCCTTGGGCCTAGAGGCCAACTCTGTCGCGCAACGCAACACCGATGGCCTGTTGGGCTTTAGCCAGTATGACTACAGCGTCGCCACGGGCCATGTTTCGGGATACGTTGATCTTGGCCGCGGCTATCATGCGCAAGTTGACATGGGCCGCTACCTTGCCGGAGACGTCGGTGCCACCCTCAGCCTGACGCGAGAGTTCGAGAATGGCTGGTCGGTTGGGGCTTTTGCCACCAAAACAGATGTGTCCGCCGAGGATTTTGGCGAAGGCTCGTTTGACAAAGGCATAACGCTTCAAATTCCCTTGGCTTGGTTTTACGCAAAACCGACGCGGTCAAGCACGGGGGTAACGATTCGGCCGATCGGGCGTGACGGTGGGGCCAAATTGGTGGTCGCTGACCGACTATACTCGGTTCTGCGCAGTTACGACCAGCGCAAGATTGATGCGCAATGGGGGCGGGTGTGGAAATGACGCGTCAGAAAACCGCGGTCGGCCTGCTTGTGCTTCTGGGTCTGCTCGCCGGATGCGGATCAGATCCCGCTGTGCAAGAAAGCCGGTCACATCTGCCCAAAGCACAGGCAATCGGGGCCATCGTCTCGGGCCTTTTCGTCAAGCCCAAACCGACCCCCGTCGACCCCGCCGCAGTGGCCTCGGTGCGTCAGGCATTGGTGCAGGCCGGTCAGCCAGTGCTTTTGGTCAAGGTTCCGTCGCTGGGCTATGCCAATCTTTTTACACCCTATGGGCAAAACGGCGATGTGGTCACTTGGGCCAGTTCCGCCCGTCAATCCGTTGCGCTGCAGGCCGGAATTTTGGTGGCAACCCGTGGATTTGGCGCAGATTTGATGTCGGCCAAAGTGCCAACGCTGGCGCAGGTTCAGCGCGGATCTGGCACGTTCGGGCGCGAGTATTACGACCTGGACGGGGCAGATCAAAACCGCCGCTTCAGCTACACCTGTCGCTTTTCGCGGGCTGGCGCGGAAACGATCGAGGTGTTTGGCGCCCACTATGCGACGCGAAAAGTGGAGGAAGTCTGCCGTGGCGCGGACCAGACGTTTGAGAATGCCTACTGGTTTAATGCCGATGGCAGTTTACGCCAAAGCCGTCAGCATGCGGGTCCGGGGCTGCCCGTGTTGCAAATTGGACGCATCGTCGATTGAACGGGCTTGTGGGTCTTTACGCAGTCGTAAACTTAGGGTAACACTTAAGGCAGTCGTTTATGATAGGAGACTCTAATGTATAAACTTTCTAGTATTTTGGCGGTTGTGATTCTCTCCTCCTCCTCAGCGTTCGCCCAGACCGCCGCGTCAGGTGCCGTTGGCGGAGCAGGTGCCGGCACGACTGCTGTGGCAGCCTCGGTCGCCCCGGTGGCGGCGGCTGGCACCGTTGGGGCTGTTGGGGCTGCTGCTGGCCTCGGCCTTGGCGCTTTGGGGGCCGTCGCGGTTGGATTGGGCGTTGTGGGTCTGGTGGCCGTTGTTGCGGCTGATGGTGGCAGCACAACACCCTCAACGCCCGCAGGCCAGTAACCTCGTGCTGATCTAAAATTAGCAGGCGCAGATACAATGCGCCTGCTATACAGACGATGGCAGCCAACCATAAAGGGATAGGGTGTGCGTCGTTTGCGGCTTCATCCGAATCTAGTGGGTTTTCTGCTTGGCCTGTACCGGCGAACAGAACAGGCTGAACTTGACCTGATTTCTGCCGGTGTCGCCTTTTTTGGTTTTTTGGCCTTGTTCCCTGCGGCAGCGGCACTGATTGCGATTTGGGGAACGGTCTTTGACCCTTTTGTCATTCAAACCCAACTTGACCTGCTCAAAGGGTTTGTCCCGCCCGATGCGCTGACGCTGCTGCAAGGTCAGGTCCAGTCATTGTTACAATTGCGCGGCTCGCAACTGGGATGGACCACCGCAGTTTCGACCTTGTTTGCGCTTTGGTCAGCGCGCGCGGGGGTGGCGGCTTTGATCCGCGGGTTGAACGCCATCCATCATATGCCCAACCGCCGCAGCGGGCACCATCAACTGCAAGCTATATTGCTCACACTTGCCCTGATCGGGCTCGCCCTTGCGGCTATGCTGGTTACCGTTGTCGCTCCGCTGGTCATCGGTTTGCTGCCACTGCCGGGGGATGACGCCGTTTTGCTGCACCGCGCCAACTTGGCGCTGGGGGTGGTTCTGGTTGTGGCATCCTTGGGCTTGGCTTACCGCTTTGGCCCCAACCACGGCCCCACTCACCCGCCGCTGGTCAGTTGGGGATTGCTGGTGGCTGTGGTCTTGTGGGCTTTGGCGGCGCGGGGGTTCATGTTGTATCTGGCGAATTTTCCGTCTTACAACCGGGTTTACGGGTCGATCGGGGCGGTGGTTGTTTTGCTGATCTGGCTCTACGTCAGCGCCTATACCGTGCTGTTGGGGGCCGCCGTCGATGCCGAACTGCACCGCAGGCGCAGGCCCGAGGGTCAGTAATCGCGCATCAGAAACAGGCCCAAGCCCGTTGTCCCTTCGGAATCGGCATGGGTTTTGGCGGTGATGTTGCGGCCAAGGTCATAGTTGAGACTGATCGAGGATTTGCCGCTTTGGCCCATCGTGACCTCGCTATAGGTCTTATCGCCCAGATACTTGCCCGCCGTCACGGTCGCGTTGCCCGTGCCATCGGCCTGCACGTCTAAGTTATCCAACATCGTCTTGCGCCGTATGGAACCCATCACGCCATCGCCGCCCCGACCTGCCAAAGTGGCCACCGCCACGCCAAGTTGTGCTGCCTGAAAGGCGCTGATCTTGTCTAAGGCGCGGTCAAACAACAGATGCGCCAAGACCTGTTCCTGCGGCATATCCGGCGACGAGGTGAAGGTCACCGCAGGATTGGTCGCCTCTCCCTCGATCATGACGGACGAGGTGATCCCCCCGCTCTCGATCCCCGCCACAATATGCACATAGGGCACCAAAGCGCCTTGCAGTTGCACCTGCGCCTCGCTCAGCACCAGTCGGCGGCCCAGAATATCCAAGCGCCCGCGCAGCAGGTTGAACGCGCCCGATGGGGTGATCTTGGCCGTGGTGCCGCGCAAAACAAGCGTGCCGCCCAGTTCGGCATCCAGCCCGCGCCCCCGTACGAATACCTGATTGGGCGCAGACAGGGTCACATCCAGCCCATACCCAGCCCCCGCCCGCGCCGCAGCCCCCGTGGGGCCCAACCCCGCCCGCTGCCGGGTGGCCTGTGACGCCGCTGACTCGTGGATATGCTGCAGGCCGGGCAAATCCCCCGCGCCGCTGACGCCCGTCGAGGGGATTTGCAGTTCTGTTTTGCCAAGTCTGATGCTGCCAGAAATCATCCCGCCGCCAAAGGCTGGCCCTTTCAGGGCAAGCGCGCCTTTTGCCGTGGTCGCATACAGCTGCGGATCGCGCAGAACCGCGCGATCCAGTGCAAAGGTCAGATTGGCAGGATAAGGGGCCACCAGCCCCAGACTGCCCGTGACACCCACTGTCCCGCCGGTTGTCACAGCCGCCTGACCGTTTAGTTGGGCATTTCCCCCGCGCAAAGTTGCGGTCAAAACGACAGCCTTTAGCCCAAAGGGCAGCGTCGGGTCCGCCAAACGCCCGCCTGCCAGCGCGACCTGACCGGTGAGGGATGAAAAGCCAAAGGGCCCCTGAAGCGCCAGATCAAAGCGCAAGGCCCCATCCAGCGACCGAGGCGCGATCAAGACATTCGTCAGGGCGGCCGAACTGCTGCCAGTGATCTTAAGATCTGCCGTCCGATAGTCAGGTGACAGCTTGCCCGCGACCGACGCTTTCACCTGCGCCGGCCCTTGCAGGCTGACATCTACCGCCGTCCCGCTTGCCGTGGTCTGCGCGGTGCCGGAAAGCGTCACAGGCCCCGGAAACTGCGGCAAAATCACGCCCAGATCGGCCAATTGCGCAGAGATTTGCATCGCGCCTGTTGGCAGGGCTGCGACACTGGCTTTGACCTGACCATTCGCCAGATCGGCAGTCTTAAGCTGTACCCCATCAGCCCCAAAGCCAAACGTTGTGTTCACCCGCGAGGTGCCGCGCAACAGCGTGTCCGTCTGCGCCTGCCCAATCGCCAGATCACGCCCCGTTGCCGCCACTGTCAGCACGCTGTCATTGGGCGGCCCTTGCAAAGTCGCCGTACCGTCCAGCCCGCCGCCATACCCCGCGCCAAGGTTTGACAGATCGCCAAGCGCCAGCGAGCCTGTCAAATCGGTGCGATGGGGCGTCAAACTGCCGGAAAGATTGGCCGTCAGGCTGGCCGCTTGCAGGTTGACCGCGCGCAACGTGGTTCCCGCCGCATCGCGCTTGGCCGATAGGGTCAAGCGGCTTTCGCCGCACAAAAGCGCATCCACCTGCGCGATGCCCAGCCCTAAAGCCTTGCCCAGCACCGATCCCGACAGATCAAACGCCCCGCTCATAGGATCAAGGCTTCCTGTCAGATCAAAGTTTGCCGCCCCGGAAAGACTGCGCCCGACGATGCCCGACAGGCGTGACATATCATCATACTTGCCCGCCAAATGGCCCCGCAAAGCCGCCATCTGGCCAAGGCTTCCCTCTGCCGTGATCGCATAGCCGGGGGCATTCAGCGACAGGTGGCTGATTTGCAGCGCATCGCTTCCCGTGGTCCAGCTAAAATCTGCCGTGCCCTTAACATCTGGCCCAAGTGCTGTTGCCCAAGCTGCATCGGCAAGCGCCAACCCCGCCGTGGCCAACTGTGCTGTCCCGTCAAACAAACCATCCCGCAACCGCCCCTGTGCTGCGATCGTGGCGGTATGCGCTTGAAAGCCGCCCCGCTCCACCCCGCTCATAGCCGCATCAAACCGCCAGACCTCGCTTTGTGCGCGATCATAGCTTAGGCCAATATCGGCCCCGTCCAGCGTGATCTCTGTGGCCGAGGCGATGGGTAGCGTGACCCGACCCGCCTGTTGCGCCATCCGGCCCTTAAGGTTCAGCGTAACGGGCTGCCCGCTTGCATCCAGCGCCATAAAGCCGTGAAGCTGCAAGGCTTGCGAGGTCAGCGACAGGTTATCCACCCGCAACGCCCCATCGGCCCCGCGTTGCCCGTTCAGCGACAAGCCGACATGGGGGCCAAAGAAGGCAGCATATTGCGGCAAAAACAGCGGTGTCAGATCACCGCCCAGTTCTGCGGCAAAGGCGCGATTGCCCTGCGCGTCATCGCCAAGCGTCAGCTTGCCCGCCAAACGGCTTTGCCCATCGGTCGCCAAAGCGACCGATGCCGCAAATTTCGACAGCGGCCCATGCCCATCCACCGTCAGATCAGCAGCAGGCGCGCCCGGAATGTGCAGTAGGCTGGCCGCAATGCCGCCTGCGCCTTCCGCAGCGGTCAGCGACAGGTCCATCACCTGCGTGGCGTTTGAATATCCCGCTTGCAGCCGGATATGGCCCTGCGGCCCGGCATCCAGCCGCGTCAAATCCAGATGCGCTGCACCTTGGCCGCCCGAAAGGCTCAGGTCCGCCGACAGGCTGGCCACAACCCCTTGGCCCAGCACCGAAGGCCCCAGCACCAGCCTTTGCGCCGCGATGGATTGAATGGCGACCGACACCGGCAAATCGGGCAGCGCCCAAGCCGAGGCTGCGACGGGCAGGCCCGAGGCGGGCTGCGCTTGCGGCAAACGGTCAAGGTCCACCTCTGCCGCTGACAGGGTGGTGATGTTGATCTTGCCCGACAAAAGGGCGCTGCTGCTCCAATCCAGCGTGACGTCTTTCAGGGTCAGCCAAACGCCTTGGGCATCGGCGATGGTCAGTTGCGTCAGGCTGGCTTGGGTGGATAAGGCGCCTTCAAAGCCCTCAATCGTCACCACGCGGCCCGCGCCAGACAGGCTGTCTTGCAGCCAAGTCGTCAGAAAATCCTTATCCGCTGCACTGTCGGCCATAGCGGCCCATGGCATCAGTCCAAACACAAGGGCCAACCCGATCCGCATCAAAACGCCTGCCCCAAACCGACATAGATTTGCACCCCGCCGTCCAGCGCGCCCCGCACCGGCATGGCCAGATCAAGCCGGATCGGCCCCACCGCCGTGCCATAGCGCAGACCCAATCCCGCCCCCGCCTGCCAATCGCTGTTCGCCCCCGTCACCGTGCCTTCGCCGACAGCGCCCGCGTCGACAAAGCCGACCACCCCGATGTTGCCGCTGACCTTCACCCGCGCCTCGACCGAGGCTGCGACAAAGGCCGTCCCACCCGTATCCACCCAAGTCGCCCCGTCCAGCACGGAAATCCCAAGGCTTTGATAAGCCTGCCCCCGCACCGTACCGCCGCCGCCGGAATAGAACAAATCCGTGCGCGGCGTTCCAAGCGCCGAGGCGCCCAGAATGGCACCGCCTTGAATACGGCCTGCAAGCACGGCACCGCCACCCCCCAAAGCCTTATAAGCCCGCGCGTCCACTGTCAGCCGCGCGCCATTTTCGGTCGCGCCAAAGCCGAAAAACGGTTTTGCCCCCAGATCAAGGTAGTACCCCCGCGTCGCCTCTGTCTTGCTGTCGCGGTGGTCCCAAACCGCGCCGAGCGGTAGTTGGAGGCTGCGATAGGTGAAATCACCCGCGCTGTCTTGTCCGTTCGAGAAATCATAAGCCACCGCCGCATGGGCGGTGAGCGTATCGCTGAAATAATGCGTCAGGCCAAAGCCCAGCGCCAAAGTGTCAGCGGTGTAATCGGCGTCGTCCTTATGGCCCAAGGTCGCCGATAGGTTCAGCGTTGTATCCGCATCTGGCGTGGCAGGCCGGTCAAGCGTGGTGCCCAAGGCGTAATCCGTGCCGCTGCCCGCGGCCACGATGTTGCTGACAGCCCCCGTCACCTCAAACCGCTCGCCGCCGCCCAACAGGTTGCGGTGCAGCCAACTGCCGTTGAGGCGCAAGCCGTCGTTCGTGGCAACCTCGGCCCCAAGGCTGTAGCGGCGGGGAAGGGCTTCGACCACATCCGCCGTGATGCCCAACAGATCGGGCGGCGTGATGCTTTCGTCTTCGCTGAGCGTGACCGATGAAAACACCCCGCTGCGCCGCAAGCGCTGGGCGGCGCGGGCTTCTTCTGCGGGGTCAAAGCGGTGGCCCGTGGGCAGGCCCGCAATCTTGCGCAGGCGGTTGGGGCGGATATGGGTGGCCCCTTTGATCGACAGATCGCCAAACCGCAGCACTGGGCCGGGGTTCAGCCGCACCGCGACCGATAGGGTGGCGCTGGCGTGATCGGCGGTCAGGGTCTGTTCGGCAACTGCCGCCTTGCCATGGCCTTGGCCCCGCCAGCCGTCAATGCCCGCCTGAACTGCCGCCATAATGACACCCGCCCCCGCGCCCTTGCCTGCGACAAAGCCGGACGGCAGCGATTGGCCAGCGGCCAAAGGCACGATCTGGGGGGTGGACAGCACAAAGGCAGGCCCCGGGTCAACCGTGACCACCACCTTGCCAATGGCGCTGGGTGCATCAAGGGGGGCCATGCTGTCAGCCTCGCGTCCGTCGATTAAGACGTGGATGACGGGGCCGTAGTGGCCTGCGGCGTAAAGGGCTGACAAAAGCTTGCCATATTCCGCCCGCGCATCGGCAAACAGGTCCAGCGCCGCTTTGTCCTTGCCCGCCCCCACCAAGCCCGAGGCGGCGCGCAGATCGCGCGTCAGCGCCTTATCCCCGCCCGTCACGGTGAACGTCACCCCGTCCAAGGCCCGCCCCGGCAATGCGCCAGCCACCACCACCGCCAAAATCGCGGCACTGGCCCAAAGCTTATGACTGACGCGTAAACCCATGCTGGCCTTATATCCCTTCTTACACCCCTAAGCCATCCTGAGGCCGTTCGAACTTACTTTGATCAGCCCCCCAAGCAAAAGGGCTGGATATTTCCCCGCCCCCATTGGAAAAGACATCCAGCATAGGAGCGCGCCCATGACATATATCCCCGCCGAAACCCGTTACGACCAGATGATTTACAACCGCTGCGGCAAGACCGGCCTGAAGCTGCCTGCCATATCCTTGGGCCTGTGGCACAACTTCGGCAATGATACACCGCATCAGACCAAGCAGGCGATTTTGCACACCGCCTTTGATCTGGGCATCACGCATTTTGACATCGCCAACAACTACGGCCCGCCCGCTGGCTCTGCCGAAACCGCCTTTGGCGAGATTATGCGTTCCGATTTCAAAGACCTGCGGGATGAGATGATTATCTCGTCCAAGGCGGGCTATCATATGTGGAACGGGCCTTACGGCGAATGGGGCAGCCGCAAGTATCTGGTGGCGTCGTGCGACCAAAGCCTAAAGCGCACAGGGCTAGACTATTTCGACATCTTCTATTCCCACCGATTCGACCCCGACACGCCCTTGGAAGAAACCATGGGCGCTTTGGATTACATCGTCCGCTCTGGCCGTGCGCTGTATGCGGGGATTTCCAGCTACAACAGCCAACGCACGCGCGAGGCGGCGGCGATTTTGAAAGACCTTGGCACGCCCTGCATCATTCACCAGCCATCGTACAACATCTTGAACCGATGGGTGGAAACGGATGGGCTGAAAGAGACGCTGGCGGATTTGGGCATGGGCTCTATCGCCTTTGTGCCCTTGGCGCAGGGGATGTTGACCAACAAGTACCTCAAAGGCATTCCCACGGGCAGCCGGGCGACCCAAGGCAAAAGCCTTGATCCGGTGGTGCTGACCGATCACGCCGTGGCCAGCCTGAACAAGTTGAACGATCTGGCCGCTGGCCGTGGCCAGACCTTGGCGCAAATGGCGCTGGCTTGGGTGCTGCGCGATGGGGGGATCACCTCTGCCCTGATCGGCGCGTCAAAGCCCGAACAAGTCACCGATTGCGTGGGGGCCTTGGCCAACCTGTCTTTCAGTGCCGCCGAACTGGCCGAGATTGACCGCATCAGCCTAGAGCGTGACATCAACCTGTGGGCGAAATCCTCGTCCGACTAAAGACCACGGGCCCAAGGGTGCAGCGCCCTTGGGTCACCCTTTGCGGCTGGTGGTGACGTAGTTGACCGATAGGTCCCGCGCCGACAGGCTCCATCCCCAAGAAATGGGGTTAAAGACCATGCCCTTGCGGTCCACCGGAGTAAGACCTGCGCGGGTGATCAGCGCGTAAAGCTCGTCGGGCGTGATGAACTTGGCCCAGTCATGCGTGCCCTTGGGCAGCCAGCGCATCACCCATTCGGCCCCGATGATCGCCATCAGATAGCTTTTCGGGTTCCGGTTCAGCGTAGAGCACAGCATGATACCGCCCGATTTCAGCAGGTCATGGCAGGCGGTCAGATAGGCCAAAGGGTCGCTGACATGTTCGACCACTTCCATATTCAGCACCACGTCAAACTGCTCACCCGCCGCCGCCAGATCTTCGGCGGTGGTAAAGCGGTAGTCGATCGACAGGCCCGAGGCCGCCGCATGCACCTGCGCCACCGGAATGTTGCGCGGTGCGGCATCGGCCCCCACCACGTCGGCCCCCAACCGCGCCATGGGTTCCGACAAAAGCCCGCCACCACAGCCGATATCCAAGATTCGCAAGCCCGCAAAGGGCAGCGGCTTGGTCAAATCGCGGCTGTATTCGGCGGCGATTTGGCCTGTGATATAGTCCAACCGGCAGGGGTTCATCAGATGCAACGGGCGGAATTTGCCGTTGGGGTTCCACCATTCGGCGGCCATCGCTTCAAACTTGGCGACTTCGCTGGGGTCGATGGTGGTTTGCATGGCAAAAATCCTTCAAAAGGCGTGTCAGTGGCGGATGTTGGCGTTATATAGGGCGTTATGGATCATAGATCAGGCCCAAAACGCGCTGCAGATTATCTTTACCCGCCGATCGAGCCTTTCGATCAGCGGGTGATCGACGTTGGGCAGGGCCATAGCATCTATGTTGAACAATGCGGCAATCCTTTGGGGGTGCCCGTTTTGGTGCTGCATGGCGGGCCGGGTGGCGGGTGCAGCCCTGCGATGCGGCGCTATTTTGACCCGCTGCACTACCGGATCGTGCTGTTTGACCAGCGCGGCTGCGGCCGCTCGCGCCCCCATGCGCGGGTCGAGGATAACTCCACTTGGCATCTGGTCGCTGACATGGAACGCATCCGCCATGACTTGGGGGTTGAGAAGTTTATCCTGTTCGGCGGCAGTTGGGGGGCAGCCCTTGCGCTGATTTACGCCATCACCCATCCCGCCACGGTCGCCCATCTGGTGCTGCGCGGCATCTTCTTGATGACGCGGGCCGAGCTGGATTGGTTCTATGGCGGCGGGGCTGGGGCCTTTTACCCCGACCTGTGGGCGCGCTTTATAGCCCCCATCCCGCAAGACGAACACGCCGACCTGATCGGTGCCTACCACCGCCGCCTGTTCTGCGGCGATTTGGCCGAAGAGATCAAACTGGGCCGCGTCTGGTCAAACTGGGAGAATGCCTTAGCCTCGATCGCGTCTGAAGGGGCGTTTGGCGAAGGCCCTGCCGACTATGCCCGCGCCTTTGCCCGTCTGGAAAACCACTATTTCCAAAACGCAGGCTTTTTGGAAACTGACGGCTGGATTTTGCAAAACCGCAGCCGGATTGAACATATCGGCGCAACGCTTGTGCAAGGCCGCTTGGATATGATCTGCCCGCCCAAAGCCGCATGGGCGCTGGCGCAAGGCTGGGCGAAATGCGATTTGCGGCTGATCCCCTTGGCCGGTCATGCCCTGTCAGAGCCGGGGATATCCGAGGCTTTGGTCGCCACCATGAACAGCCTGCGCAGCGTCTTTGCCCGCTAGACGCGCTGCCCGTCGATATAGACGGCTGCGATTTCCACCGCATCCGGGCTGTCGCCCAAGGCGTGCACATTGCCCCTGAGCAGCACCAGATCGGCCCGCATCCCCTCGGCTATCTGCCCCCGCGCGTGTTCGGTAAACAGCGCATAGCTGCCGCCGCTTGTGTAGGCGGCCAAAGCCTCCGCCAGCGTCAGGCGCTGGTCGGGCTGATCAGCCCCCCAAGGCTTGCGCGACAAAGCACAGTGCAGCGCGTGCAAGGGGGATAGGGGCGATACGGGCCAATCGGTGCCAAAGGCCAGAATCACCCCTTGGTCTTTGATCGCCCGCCACGCAAAGGTGTCTTGCCACCGCGCTTGGTCCATAATCGACACGGTCGGCTCTAACGGCAAGCCCGCCAACCCCGGCGGATGGACCGGCTGCATCGAGGCCACCACGCCCAAGTCCGCCAAGCGCGGCAGGTCGGCGGGGTGGATCATGTCGATATGTTCGATTCGGTGCCGCGAATCGCGCGCACCATTCGTAGCGCGGGCCGTTTCGTACCCATCCAGCGTAGCGCGCACCGCACCATCGCCCACGGCATGCACCGCGATTTGTAGGCCAAGCGCATCGGCGGCGATGCAGATTTCAGCGAATTCTTCGGCGTCAAACAGCGGTGCGGAGCGAAAGCCTTGTTTTTTCGGGTAATCGTCGGTGCGAAAGGCTGTCCATGTGTCAAACACCCCGTCCATGAACATCTTCACGCGCCCAAAGCTGAGGCGACCGATGGGCGCTTGGGCGGCGGCGTGCAGCAACGCGGCGCGGCGGGCTTGGGATTGGCCGGGCACCAGCGTCATGGGCAGGCTGATGCTCAGGGGCAGGCCCTCTTGCGCCAGTTCTGACAGCAATTCTGCCTGATACAAGTTGCCATCCATGTTCACCACAGACGTGATCCCATGCCGCAGGCATTCGTGCATAGCGCGCAGTAGGGCGGCCTTGTCGCTGGCGCGCTGGGCGGGTGTGACGCCTTCAGGTTCCTGCCCCGTCAGCCCCAACCCCTCGCGCCCGCCGGAGGGGCCCAAGCGGCGCACAAGGTCCATCGCGGCAAATTCGCGCAGCTCGCCCGTGGCCAAGCCATCGGCCCCCATCACCACCTCGGCCCCCGGCCCTGCATCCGCACCGTGCAAGATGCCCGCCGCTTGCAAAGCCGCCGTATTGGCCCAAGCGCAGTGAAAATCGGTCGAGGTGATGCACAGCGGCCTGTCACCCAGCACTGCATCCAAAGCGTGGCGGTCGGGGCGCTGGTTGCCCAACAGGTCGTAATTCGCCGCATAGGCGCAGACCATTTCCCCGTCCGGCGTGGCTGCGGCATGGCGCAGCAGGGCGACCCGCAGCGCATCGGCGTCATGCACTTGCGACAGGTTCAACTGCGCCAGCGTCACCCCACCGCCGAACAAATGCGCGTGGCTTTCGCAAAAACCGGGCAGGGCGAGTAAGCCAGACCCCTTCCCTGCTGAGGGCACAACACGGGCAATCAGCCCAGCCTCTAAATGCAGATCAAACAGGCCCTCTCGCCCAAACAAACGCACATTTTCCAGCACGCTCGCCCCTGCCATCGCTAATCCTCGATCCGCGTCACTTCGCGGCGGAAGGGCAGCGCGTCGCCCAGATCGGGCGCATCCAGATCGCGGGCATAGCGGTGGCCTGCATGGGTGGCCCAAGCGATGGGCGCCGGGGCCGCCGCATCGCCGATCACCTTGACCGAGCGGATGCCCGCATCCGCCCAATCGCCCTGCCGCGCCATCAGGTCTAAGAATACCCCGTCGTCACACGTGCGAGAGGTGACTAGCACCACCGCGTCACATTCCAGCATCGCCCGCGCGTCGGTATAGGTGCACGCGGTTTCCACCCCGCCTGCCTGCACCGAGGCGACGCCGGTGTTCAGCCGGATCGCCACGCCCAACCCCGCCAAGCGGCGGTGGATTTGCGATTGTTCCAGCGTGTTGGCCGTCCAATCCGACACAAAGGCCGAGGGCGTCACCAAAGTCACCGCGCAGCCCTTTTGCGCGCAAAGCTCGGCCAGAACGCCGCCCATGTAATAGTGGTCGTCGTCAAACACCACAACGCGGCCAGAGGGCACGCGCCCAGCCATCAAATCGTCGGGGGTAAAGACCGGCATGTGCGGGCTGATCGGCATGGGCACCACATGCTGGCGCGCCACGCCGTCGGCCCGCCATGTAGAGCCCGTGGCCACGCAGATGTGCTGGAAGCCAAAGGCCAAAACATCTTCCGCCGTCAGGCGTGATCCGGGGTACATCTGCACATTGGGGCGCTGGCCCAACTGGTACAACCGATAATCCGCCACCCGCCCCCAAGCCGACAGGCCCGGCAACAGGCGCTCACGCGCCACGCGGCCGCCATAGGCCTCGCCAGCCTCGGCCACGGCCACGTCATAGCCGCGCAGGGCTGCGGCACGCGCGGCTTCTAGCCCTGCGGGGCCAGAGCCTATGACCAGCACCGATTGGCTATCGCCTTTGGCGGCAATCTTTTCCGGATGCCACCCGCGCCGCCATTCTTCCATCCACGTCGGGTTTTGCGTGCAGCGGCCCATGCCTTGAGTCATGTCGCCCGTCACACAGATGTTGCAGCCGATACATTCGCGGATATCGTCAATCCGGCCTTCGTCGATCTTTTTGGGCAGGAACGGATCGGCAATGGACGGTCTTGCACAGCCAATGAAATCCAGCCGCCCCTGCCGGATCATCCGCGCCATGACATCGGGCGAGGTAAAGCGCCCCACCCCCACCACCGGACGCGGGCTAAGGTCGCGAATGCCGGTGACCCAAGCCTCTTGCGCGGCTTCCTCTTTGAAGCGCGACGGGCCAGAGCAATCTTCCCACGTGCCCATGGCCAGATCCCACAGGTCGGGCAATTCAGCGTTCATGCCGATAAAATCGCGCACCTCGGCGTTGGAAAAGCCAAGCTGGCCTATGGTTTCATCCAGCGACACCCGCATGGTCAGCGCCATAGTGTCGCCCACGGCATCGCGCAGATCGGCCAGAACCTCACGCGCAAAGCGCGAGCGGTTTTCCAGACTGCCGCCATATTCGTCGCTGCGCTGGTTGGTGGCGCGCGACAAAAAGTGCTGAAAGATGCCAAAGCCATGGGCGCCGTACAGGCAGATCAGATCAAACCCCGCCAGTTTGCTGCGCTTTGCAGCGTTCACAAACCAGCGGCGCAGGTTCTTGATATCGGCCTTGTCCATCGCGCGGGCCTGCACCGGATCGTTGGTAAAGGTGCGAATCGGCAGGGCCGAGGGCGCAAGGGGCACCTCTTTGGTGTACATATTCGGGCCATTGATGCCCGAATAGGCCAGTTGTATTCCCGCCAAAGCGCCATGCGTTTTCATCGCAGCCGCCATCTTGGCGATGGAAGGGATGTCTTTATCCTCCCACAGGCGCAGTTCGATAAAGGGGGTGATTTCAGACGAGTGGTGCATCTCGGTCTGTTCGGTGAAGATCACCCCCCACCCGCCTTCGGCCTTGGTCGCACGCATCGCGGCAGCGGCCGAAGGGTCGCGGTAGCCGCCGCCGTTGCAATGGGGCACCTGATAAAAGCGGTTCTTGGCCGTCAGCGGCCCAATCGCCATGGGCTGGAACAAAATGTCGTACCGGGGGTCGCGCATGTGATCACGGCCGCAAGATCAGCTCGGGCAATAGTCTTTCCAGTTCGGCTTTTGCGTGGTCGACAAAGGCTTGGATCGTCAGCGACGACCGTGCCCCTTTGCGGTACAAAAGCCCGATCTGAATGGGCTGCACCGAACCAGATAAAGGCACGAAGGCCAGTTTTCGCCCATCGGCGGCATAGTTCGTCACCGGGCGGAAATTTGAGATGGAATAGCCAAATCCGTTGGCCACCAGCGAGCGAACAACGTCCATATCGCCGCTGCGTTCCACGACGCGGGGCTTGATGCCTGCTTTTTCGAACAAGGACAAAAAGTAGTCAGCCGAATAGGGAATATCCAGCAAGACCATCGGATAATCCGCCAGATCGGTGACCGACAGCGTCTCGCGTTGGGCAAGGGCATGGTCGGCGGGCAGAGTGACAAAGGGGGGAAGTGTGCCCAGATCAATAAAGGTCAGTTCGGGCGGAAGGGCCAGATCATAGGTCAAGACCACATCCAGCGCGCCATCAAGCAGCCCCTTGATCAGGGCGCCTTGGTGGGATTCTGTTTGGTGAAGGGCCACCTCGGGGTGCAGGTCCATGAAGCTGCGGCGCAGTTGGGGCACCAGAATGCGCGCAAAGGTCAACAGGCAGCCCAAATTCAGGCTGCCCTTGACGGTGCCGCGGAATTGTTCTGCCAGATCCGACAGGGCACGGGCGGCGGCAAGGGTCGCCATCGCCTCGCGGATGATATCGCGGCCAGAGGGGGTGGCCGTCATGCCTTGGGTGTGTTTGCGAATGAACAGCGGCAGGCCCAGTTCGGCTTCCAGCTGCGACAAAGCGGTCGAGATCGAGGGGGCAGAGACATTCATCCGCTCTGCCGCCAAAGTGACCGAGCCGGATTGGCCCACGGCGACCAGATATTCCAACTGGCGTAAGGTGAAGCGGACTGACATTATTTCTCTCCTGCCACGCCATAAGCGGGGGCGGCGCGTGGGTC